>CAISXI010000355.1 GCA_903889425.1 uncultured Roseiflexaceae bacterium
GAATCGGTTAATTATTAACTCAAAATAACACATTTATTTTCGTAATTTATTATCAATAAAAAAACGATAATTATCAGATAACAATATCGACAAAGTTTAGTTTTATTTTGGTGAATTTTGCACATAATCCCACCACTATACACACACGTGTTATCAGGTTAATTTGTCAAAAAAAATTGCACATCGACAGTGTTTTTTTCTTACTGATACGGGATATTTCGTGATTCAACGATATCGCACACAAATAAATTGCCCAAGGCGCGATTCCATACACACGCTGCCACCCGACCACGAGGTGCGGTGTAGACGACAATCGTGAGTCACTGCAAACACCCCTCTACAAAATCTTTTTTGGTGCTGATTCGCCTAATGACATCACGCGACGCGACGACATACATACCAGCATACCGCGCCATCGTCGCCACCTAGGGCACTGCGTCGATCGCATGGCAGATCTATCGCACGCATCTGTTTTTGAAGGAAAATTACATATGTAAATAATTATTTTGGTTTATTTGATGGGTCGTCGCAAAATCAGCTAAATCACCTACAGGAATTTTATATGATGAAACAATCACGCACATAAAATACACACAAAAATAAATTGGATTACGGAAAAATCGTAGTAATGATTCTGTATTTTTTGTAGTACAGAGTCGGTAGTATCAAATGCATTTATATCGCATCTCTATCACGATTAAGCCCAACAGACTCATAACTACGAATAGCAGTGCATGGAGCGAGTAGAAATAAACACGCAAACGAACAGGAAATCCAGACCGATTCACGATATTGCCGTTTGCATACATTTTGCGTAACTAAGATGTACTATTTGCGTAAAAAAAACAATTGACAATGGCAAATAAGAGTCGCTATAATCTTGTCAAGTCCTACCAAGCACGACCAAACTGAAGCGCACTGAGTGAAGAACCGGTTCGCATGGCACGACACTTGGGGGCAATCCATTAGCCGAGCTAACCACCGGCATACGATGCAGCGAGAGGGGGTGACAACGATGGCAGACAAACCCAACAACGATTTGGTGCCAGCACAGTGGAAGTCACTGTTCACCAACGAAGAGTGGATGATTCACGGGATCGTCGTCAAGTCCATGTATGGTTTCGGCGCAATTGCGCTGGTAGCCCACATTTTGATCTGGTCATGGAAGCCCTGGTTCTAAAATTTGGACGCTGATAGCTGCAGGGCTGATCAGTGCAGATGAAGTGAGGGAATGTTATGTTGCCCAATCGGCCAATTGAATTCCGCACCGCGGTAATTCTATCGATGTTGTTGGGAATCGTGATGGCACTGTTGAACCACTTTGTGGTTCTGAGTTCAGAAAAGTACAGTGTCATTTTCGGAGCACTCGGCAAGTAGTTGGTATTCGACGCGATACGTCGAGAGCGGCGGGTCGAGCGGAAGCCGTTCGACCCGCTGTACTTATCTAATTGGGGATGAAAGTAATTAGCCCGTGGTGAGACGGCAGCTGCTTATTAAACTCTGCCACACGCTAGAAAGCGAGTGTCTGCGATGTCTGATGCGCCACAAAAGCCACTGCTGCAACCCGATGGTGAGTATCGCACTTCAATGGCTTCAGAGAGCTCGACAGGCGCAGGCCCCCGCGCCACCGAGATTAGTTTTGAGGTAATGGAAGCGCGCTACAAACGCCAAGGTGGTACCTTAGCCGAAAAGATCTTTGGGCATGATCCTTTAGATTTCTGGATAGGGCCATTTTATGTAGGGTTCTTTGGTGGTACCGCAATTGTCGGTATTGTGTTGGGGATGCTGGGGTATTTTTACCAAGTATTCTTTCTCGAGAACAGTTTCAATCCATTGGCCACTGCGTTGGAGCCACCGCCGATTAGTGCGGGGTTGCGGCTTGTGCCATGGGGACAGCCAGGCTTTGCTTGGCAATGGACAGTGGCATTTTCCACTATCGCCTTTGTGAGTTGGATGCTTCGGCAAGTTGATATCAGCTTGAAGTTGCGGATGGGGTTAGAAATACCAATTGCCTTTGGTGCGGTGGTATCGTCGTGGGTGACGTTGCAAATCTTGCGCCCCATTGCGATGGGTGCGTGGGGGAATGGCTTCCCGTTAGGGATTACGCATCACCTCGACTGGTTATCCAACATCGGGTATCAGTACTACAACTTCTTTTATAATCCGTTCCATGCGATTGGTGTCTCGTTATTGTTTGCCTCAACGTTGTTCTTGCATATGCACGGATCAGCCATTTTGAGTGCAGCCCGTCGCCCGATTACCGAGCACAACGTTGACGTGTTTTGGCGCAACATTGTGGGCTATAGTATCGGCGAAATCGGTATTCACCGCTTGGCGTTTTGGGCAGGTGCTGCGTCGGTGTTGTTTGCCAACGTCTGTATCTTTATTTCGGGTCCGCTGGTGCATGACTGGAATGGCTTCTGGGCCTTCTGGGATCGCATCCCGGTCTGGAGTGGAGCCGGTGCAGGGTTGTTGTTTATCGGAGCCGGGTTGGTGTTTTCACGCCGGAGCGACAAACTCAATCCCGAGCCAGATTTGGCAGCAGCAGAGTCAGTACAAGGACTCGAAGGGACGATTGGCAGCCCTACCTATGTCAATCTGATGGATCGCCTATTTGGGAACGGTCGGGTATTGCCAATTTATGTCGGCGTGTGGGGTGTCATTGGTGTATTTGCCTTTGCCATCTGTGCCTTCATTATTTTGCAGAGCTACATGTACGAAGTCGGCTATTCACCGATTAATTTTGCCCGTGAGTTCTGGAATCTCGCAGTTATGCCCCCAGCCACCAAGTATGGTTTGTCATGGGATGTGCCGTGGTATGAAGGTGGCGACTATGTAGTTGCGACGTTCTTCTTGCACATTTCGGTACTCGCTTGGTATGCCCGTTTGTACGAACGAGCCCGCAAGACCGGTTTGGCACCCCATTTGGCCATCGGTTTCTGGTCAGCATTGTTCATCTACTTCACGATTTACTTGATTCGCCCAATCATTCGTGGGTATTGGGCAGATGCACCAGGACATGGATTCCGAGCCATTTTGGACTGGACAAACTACGTCAATCTCCAGGTCGGCAACATTTACTACAACCCGTTCCACATGATTTCGATCTTCTTCTTGTTGGGTTCAGTGCTGATTTTGGCAATCCACGGTGCCACGATTGTGGCCACTTCGAAGTGGGGTGCTGAACGCGAAATCGACGAGATGGTGATGGAAGGCTCCGGGACGCATCGGGCGCAATTGTTCTGGCGCTGGACGATGGGATTCAACGCGAATTCATACAACATTCACTTGTGGGCATGGTGGTTTGCAGCACTGTGTGGGATTACCGCAGCAATCGGCATCCTCATCAGTGGCACGCTTGTCGACGACTGGTTTGTATGGGCTCAAAACGCACACATTGTCGCACCAATGTCCACAGAAGATTGGTCGCAGTATATCTTCACCAAGTAAGTGCTCCGGCGCACTACTCACCATAGTGCGCCAATGCCTCACTGAATTGAAGCATCTGCGCGAGAGGAACACAGCATGTCGCAACAGCAAAATGCCTTCCCACCACTGAGTGACGATACCAAATACAACATCGTCGCTGGATCAGTGGCTGCGGTAACGATGATTTTGAGTATCGTTGCGTTCTGGTGGATTTGGTTAATCGTCCAGCCACCAGCACCCAAGCCCATCCCAGAATCAGCCGTATACAACAATTATGACCCAGCAGGGACGCACCTCAAGCCGGAATCGTTGGCGGCGATGCAGAAGTACATCACCGAAAATGAGCAACCCAAAAACGTCCAAATCCTCAAGGGATGGAACACCAAGCAGATTTCGAACTACATGGTGGCCCAAGTCGCTGGTGGTCTGAAAGTCGATTGTAGCTACTGCCACAACATCAACAACTTTGCCGATGAAAGCAATCCTAACAAGGCCAAATCACGCGCAATGATGTTGATGAGTGGC
>CAISXI010000356.1 GCA_903889425.1 uncultured Roseiflexaceae bacterium
CTGCCGCCACGATTATTGCCTTGATTTTGGTCGGCAAATACCTCGAAACCCGCGCCCGTAGTCAAGCCAGTAGCGCAGTGCGCACGTTGATTGGCTTGCAACCCAAAACCACGCGTGTGCTCCGAGCAGGGGTAGCCAGCGAGGTTCCCACCGCGCAAGTGCGCCGGGGCGAAATCGTGATTGTCAAGCCCGGCGAACGCATCCCCGTTGATGGTGTGCTGGTTAGTGGCAATACCACGGTGGATGAAAGCATGTTGACAGGTGAAAGCCTACCCGTCGGGCGCAGTTTTGGCGAGCGTGTGATTGGCGCCTCGATTAATCTGACTGCCGAAGTGCAGATTCGGGCCGAGGCGATTGGCAGCGATAGTGTGTTGGCGCAATTGGTGCGGCTCGTCCGCCAAGCCCAAGGCAGTCGCGCGCCTGTGCAACAACTGGTCGACCAAATATCGGCGATTTTTGTGCCCGTGATTATTGCTTTGGCGCTGGTGACATTTGGTGTGTGGTGGTTGGTAATGGGTGTACCCCTCACCAATGCCTTGATGTTTGGGGTGGCGGTGCTGGTGATTGCCTGCCCGTGTGCCCTTGGTCTCGCCACGCCGACGGCCATCATGGTGGCGAGTGGGGTTGGTGCGAGCCATGGCGTGCTCATCAAAGGCGCCGCGGCGCTGGAGCGTTTGGCGCAGGTGCGGATTGTGGCTTTTGACAAAACCGGCACGCTCACCGAGGGCCGTCCCCGTGTCCAAGAAATCGTTGCGTTAGGTGACGAAAACACCTTGCTGGCCTTGGCGGCTGCAGTAGCCGCCGGCAGCACCCACCCCTTGTCGCAAGCAATTGCGACGGCAGCGAATGAGCGCAAACTCGTCATCCCCGCTGCCAGTAATCGCCACGATTTGGTGGGGCGGGGGGCTGATGCACAGATTGCAGACCAGTATGTGTTGATTGGCAATCTGACCGCCATGCAAGAATTTGGCATCGATGTTGCCCCGTTGCTGGATGCAATTACTCGCCTCCAGGCCGCTGGCCAGAGCATTGTGGTGGTGGCGGTGGCGGGGCAGGTGCGTGGAGTGCTGGGCTTGCGCGACCAATTGCGGCCCGAGGCCCCGGCGGTGGTGGCGCAATTACAGGCCAGTGGTGTGCGCACGGTGATGATTTCGGGTGACAATCAGACCACCGCCGCCCGGATTGCCGCCGATGTAGGGATTAGCGAGGTGGTGGCCAATGTGCTCCCTGCTGCCAAAGTCGATGCGGTGGTGGCACTCCAGACGCAGGGTGTGGTGGCCATGGTAGGCGATGGTATCAACGATGCCCCGGCCTTGGCCCGCGCCGATGTGGGGATTGCCATGGGCAGCGGTACTGATGTCGCCATCGAAACCGCCGATGCCATCGTGATGCGCAACGATTTATCGTTGATCGCATTGGCGCTCCGATTGGGGCAAGCCACCCTCACCACCATCCGCTGGAATCTGTTTTGGGCCTTTGGCTACAACGTCATCGGCATCCCATTGGCCGCCGGTCTGTTGTATCCGTGGTGGGGCATTCAGCTCAGCCCGATTGTGGCTGCGGGGGCCATGGCCTGTAGTTCGGTATTTGTGGTCACCAATTCGTTGCGCTTACGGCGATTTCGCAGTTAGTAAGCGGTGCATAGTTTTTTGTAATCAGACAAAAGAGGACATCATGAAGCAGTTACGTTGGTTGGGGATGGCAATGATGGCGGTCGTACTGATTGCATGTGGGCGTAATTCGAGTGCGGTTGTGCCGACCGCCACAGCGGGGCATGACATGGCGGGGCACGAAATGACTAGCGATGCCCCTTATGATGCCATGTTTATCGACAGTATGATTGTGCACCACCAAGGGGTGATTACCATGGCGCAAGAAGCCCTCGAGAAAGCCCAACGTACCGAACTCAAGCAGTTTGCCCAAAACGTGATTATGGTGCAAGACGGCGAAATCACGCAGATGAAGGTGTGGCGCAATAATTGGTACCCCGATCTGGCAATTAGCGCCGGCAATGGCATGGATATGGGCGATATGCTTGTGGCCCAAGATGAAAGCGTGAGCTACGATATTCGCTGGATTGATGCGATGATTTCGCATCATCAAGCCGCCGTCACCATGGCCCAAGACGCCTTGACCAAAGCCGAGCACGCCGATATCAAAAACCTCGCCCAAGCCATCATCGACATGCAATCTGCCGAAATTACGCAACTCGAAGCATGGCGTGACCAGTGGCGCTAAATGACTAGCGGGTGCGACCGGTGAATTTGTCCATGGTGTGATAGATACCAAACCACTCGCCTACAATCACGTCAAACCAGCGACTGGGCAAAATCCCACGGAGCAACGGCAATAGATTCACAATCCACGGCAAGCGCAATACCATGCGGTTGCCGTGGATTGCGTTGGCAATCTGTGCCACCACATAGTCTGGTTTGAGGATGGGGATGATGGGCGAGCGCACGCCAGCAAACATCCCCGTGTCGATGTAATAGGGCATGACGGTGGTGACTTGCACTGCACTGTTGATTTGGTCCAACTCGATGCGCAACGATTCTGACCAGCCCGTCACCGCCCACTTGCTGGCGCAATAGACTGACATGCGAGGATTGGCAAGTAAGCTGGCCGCCGACGAAATATTGACGATATGCCCGCGATTGCGCTCCATCATGCCCGGTAATACTTCACGGGTGAGGTGCATCAGGGCAGTAGTGTTGACGGCCATTTCGTTGTCGATGTCGGCGTGACTATGTTCATGAAACGGCTTCCCCACCACAATGCCGGCATTGTTGACCAAGATGTCGACAGTGATACCGCTGGCAGTCATTTGGGCCAATGTGTGTTGGATTTGGGTGACGTCGGTGACATCGACCATGTAGCCATGGACGTGGTGGCCTTTGGCAGTGAGTTCTGCAACGACTGTACTTATTGCTGACTGATTGATATCCCAAATAACAAATTGTTTGGCGCCGCGGGCGAGTAATTGTGTGCCCAGCAACAGCCCAATGCCCGAGGCTCCGCCCGTAATCAGGACGGTGGCGTTGTTGATAGTTGTCATAATAAAAATCCTTGTGGTGATAGGTGAATTGGGGTGGATAGAGCGATTTTTGCACACTATTGCGGATTACACAAGTAGCGTGGGGAGATCTTATTTATAGCACACAGAGGACGCAGAGGTGTTTGTCACTTCATACTTCCGACTTCACGCTTCCTACGTCAAAAACGCACCCAACCAGCATCAGCCGGTCGGGTGCGTTTTACGGGTACGAGGATTAGTGCGAGCCACCACTGGCTTGGCGTTGCATTTCGCTACGTCCGCCCCACTTGCCTGGCCAGCCGGGCAACAGTAAGCCGAGCAGCATGGCGACCAAGGCCACCCAAAAGGTGAAGGTATAGGTGTTTTTGAAGCCGATGACGTTTTCATCACATGCTGCTTGGATCTCGGCGCGGATTTTGATTTTGGCAGCGGCGGCCATGGTCGATGGCATTTCCTTGAGTTTGTCAGCTGCCGCCGCAGGGATATTGTCGGCATCAGCGACGCCTGGTGTCTCACACAGCCCAAAGCGGGCTACCTTGCCGGTGGTGATGGTTTCTTGGGCTTGGTTTTGTTGCTCTTTGACCCCGGCAGACAGCGAGCTCGTCAAGACTGTCGCCAAAATCGCCACGCCAATTGATTGCACCACAAAGCGGGTGCCGTTGACGAGTGACGAGGCGCGGGCGATTTTGGGTTGAGGGGCACTGCTCAAGGCGGTGGCAAATGTGGTTTGCACTGTCATTCCCAATGCAATCCCACGCAGTGCGAGCAACCACATGATATCGCTGATGGGGGTGAGGGCTTGGATTTGCGATAATTGCCAGGTGTTAATCAACAAAATCCCAAACCCGAGCATGATGAGTATACGGGGGCCGATTTTGTCGAAAAAGCGTCCGGCGAGTGGA
>CAISXI010000357.1 GCA_903889425.1 uncultured Roseiflexaceae bacterium
CCGCTTCCCGCTTCCTCCTTCCTCCTTCCTCCTTCCTCCTTCCTCCTTCCTCCTTCCTCCTTCCTCCTTTCTACTTCCTTCTTCCTGTATGGTATAATCAGCAAAAGTATTGGTTCGGTTTGGAGTCAATCAGCGTGAGCTATTCCTTAACCCTCGGTCCATTTCACCCTGCCTGGCGTGGTCCACAGCGGTTCATCATGGATCTCGAGGGTGAGACTATCACCAATATCGATTATCACAGCGGCATGAATGAGCGCGGTTGTGCCGATCGGATAAGCAAAATCCCGCTATCACAAGCATTTACGCTGGTGCCACGCATTTGTGGTACGTGTGGGCATGCGCATATGATGGCGTTTTGTCAAGCCATTGAGACATTAACCAACACGACAGTGCCAATGCGGGCACAATTAATCCGCATGATTGTCGTCGAGCTTGAGCGCATGGGGATGAATCTGGCAGGGGCTGCAAATTTGTGTAGTGTCATCGGCGTCGAGCATCACGCTAAAGCACTTCGCACCATGCAACAATCGAGCAATACGCTCTTGCTCGAATTAATTACGAGTCGGAGTGCACCCAATATCATCATGCCAGGCGGCCTTGCATACAATCCACCAGGGCATGCATTTGCATTGATTCACACTGGTATTGCCCAACTGATTAAACAGTTATACACCTTGATTGATGTCATCATCGATAATCGCAATTTATTGGCACGGACCATTGAAATCGGCACATTGGCGAATAATGCGGCGGCCCAACTCGAAGTAGGGGGGATTATCGCACGTGCATCAGGGGTCACCCGTGATTTACGCTTTGACATGCCCTATGCAGCCTATCATCGCCTCGACGTCAATCGGGTCGTCCAAGCAGGGGGCGATGTCTATGCGCGACTGATTGTGATGTTGCTTGAATCACACGAAAGTGCCAAGATGGTCGAACAATCGCACCGGCTCCTCAAAACCGGTCCGTGCGAAGGAGACATGCCGTTGCTAACCGCCGGGATTGCCAGTGGCAGCGTCGAAGCACCGCGTGGACTATTGACCTATATCATCAGTAGTGATGGGGTGCGTATCACCCAATGCGAAATCCATATGCAACGCCAGCTCGATCGATTACTCAGTCGTTCATTGTTGCTCGACGTGCAACTCGATGATTTATTGCCCATAATCGCCTCGACCGATACTTGTACTGCCTGCGCCGAACGCTAAAGGGGAGTGGTCATCTATGCTAATTGTGGCGCTATTATTACCGTTGTTGGCGGCCATCGCTGCGTGGTTTCTTGATCGTGTCGTGCCAACACGACATATTGGCTATGTGGCGATTGGTACATTATTTATTAGTGCAGTCATTCTCACAATTTCGGGTATTGTGTATGGGTTGCCGCTCCAAATGCTGGCGGTGCCCTGGATGCAAATCAACGATTTCACCACCACCCTCACGTTGCGTTTTGATATGCTCAATTGGGTCGTATGTGTGGTGGTATTGTTTTGTAGTGTAGCGGGGATGATTGGGTTAATTCATTCATTGCCCTACAATCTGCGTAACTATGGTCGCTTAATCGCATTGCTGTTATTGCATGTAAGTATTATCGTTATCGGCGTAGCAGCCCAAGATATGCCACTGCGAATTTTTGCATGGGGGATGGCAGCACTCGTGGGTGGGATTTTGATGCGGCTAAGTGGATCGCTCCCCGGCAGCAACACCCCACTGATTAGTGTAGTTGGTGGGATTGCCGGAGCAATTTTGTTGCTCGTCGCCACGTTTTGGCGCCAATATATCCCGCTTGGGGCGCTCCCCGGTACCTTGATTTTGGGTTGGAGCCTGGCAGCGTTCTTGGCGATGGGGCTATTGCCGTTTCATGGGTACATGAGTAGTTTGAGTAGTGCGCCGGCTATTTTGGCGGTATTCCTCATCCCACTAGGGATTCCGTTACTGGGCGTATTGGCATTTATCGACATGGCGGCCACCCAAGGTCCATTAATCAATCCTACGTGGACCATTGTCTTGGTGGTTATGGCGATTTTGAGCGCACTTGGCTGTGCCACCGGTGCCATCGGTGCCACCCGGCTCCGCGCCATGCTGGGCTGGCACGCTAGTACCCAATTTGCCCTGATTGTCTTAGTGGCAATTAGCGATAGTCGGGCATTGTTACTCGGTGTGCCACTGTTGTTGCTCAATGCGCTTATTTCGACAGTGATGATTGCGTTGGCAATTGCCTATATCGAAGTACGTAGCAACACCGATGATTTGAGTCAGCTCCGCCCCCGTGCCAAAATCGGCATTGCCGGGATTGTTTTGCTGATTGCGGTGGCATCATCAATCGGCATCCCAGGTACCATCGGATTTATTGCTCGCTGGTGGGTTGCAGATGTACTGTTAACGCAAGCACCATGGGTAATTATCGCGTTGTTGATTTGTGGGTCACTACAAGGGTTGGCGTGGTCAGTCGCATTAGCCAGTATCTGGCGCCGTATGCCACGGGGATTAGTCGCTGAGCAGGTAATCGTGTCGGCGATCCCGTCTTGGGGTGCATGGTTAGGGTCGCTGATTCTAGCAGTGATTATTTTCGCCGGCGGGATTGTTCCGCGCTTCCTCTGGACATTATGGTTAGTCCCGCTACAAAAACGCTTTGCCATCGATGCAGTTATTGCGCCACCCACACTGCCCACGATCGAACAACAGCTTGCACTCGCTGGCGCAGCAGTGTTGATTGTGGTGCTGCCATTACTCGCAGCCCGCACACGGCAACGCCAAATGGCTGGACCCAATGAACAAACCACAGTAGCAGTACCACCGCAAGCCACTGCCGAAAGTTTGTCGTTGCTCACTGGTATTGTCCGTGCTGACTGGTTGTTAGGTGGGGCTTGGCAGATGATTATTCGAATCGGCGGCGCCATTCAGTGGATATTACGGCTCGGCGAAGAACGATATTATGTCGCTGGGTTAGTAATGGGCTTGATTGTCATCGTCCTAATGTTGATATAGAGGCACGCATGGCTGAATTTTTTAATACCCAATGGCCACTGATAGGCATTGCCCTCTCGGCGGGATTGATTTTGCTGGCACAGCAATGGCGCTCAACACTCATCGGATTGTTTTTCAATTACTTGTTTGTGGCGGCGTTTTTGGCACAACCACAATTCATTAAACCCGATTTGACATTGCTTGGCCTGGCGATTAGTACAACCGTGTTGGTGAAATTAATTGCCGGATTATCGGCAGTATTGATTCTGGCAGTGACCGCACTCACGTTTTCGCGTGATTATGATGCCGAGGCACTCGACGAGTTCAGCTTGGCTGAGCTCCGCCGCGCCGCTCGCCGGGCCCAACGCAAACAACTGGTGGCACCCTTGCGCTTCGCCGACTTTGTGGTGCCGATGTGGGCACTCATCTTGGCGGCTATTGCCAGCTTTATTTTGCCACGGCTCTATCCAATCGGTAGCGAAGAAGTCGATTTTGCCTGGTATTGGTTGACACTCACAGGGATTTTTACGATTGTCACGGCAAACGATTTGCTCAAACTGGGACTGGGATTACTGGTGTGTGTCAGTAGTATTGATTTGTTGTACACTGCCATAGCCAGCACCGTACAGGTGTTTCCGTTGGCCATGTTGGGATTAACGACCATTGTGCTTTCGCTGTCGGTGTCGTATTTGAGTGGACTCATGTATGGGCGACTCAAGACACTCGAACTCAACGAATTGTATAAACGCTAATGCTGTACCTACTTATCATTTTCTTTCCCGCAGCCATGGCCGCTGGACTGTTCTTGTTGCGGGCGCAAATCATGCCGTCAATTTCGGGCGGGATGTTGGCCGTCATTGTGCAAATCGCATTGGTGCTCCAACTCCCTGTTGATGCCCCCGTCCGACTGCTCGGATTGACACTGACAATCGACCCCTTGGGGCGACTGGTCATGTTGACGATTTTGGGAGTGGCGTTGTTTAGCTATGTGGTGACTTTTTTTATTGCGCATGGCGAAAACTTCGTCCCCGTCAGTTTGCTTATCTTGGGTATCACCAACGCCACCGTCTTGCTCATGCAAGAACCCTTTGTGGCCAGCTTGTTGATGGTCAGTAGTGGTCTACTCGCAATTTTGGCGATTGTCGACTTGCCCATCGGGAGCACGGTTCTCGTCGAGCGCTCACCCTTAATTACGGCATTGCACTACTTGGTGCTCGTGTTGTTGTCGGGTTTTGCGATGTATATGGCCTATGTATTGCTGACTATTTATTGGCCTACCGAACAAAACGGGCAGGGCTCTCCGGTGCATTTGATTATGGCGTTGCTGATTGTGGGCTTTGGGATGCGCTTGGCGATTTTTCCGTTTCAGTCGTGGCTGATTGAAGTCACCGAATACGCCGCCCCCATGGTCACCGTATTGATTATCACGGCACTCAATAGTACTGGGTTGTTGTTTTTGATTGCGACGTTCCAATTTTTTCCGGTCATTGTCAGCGAAAACGCCCACGGAATGCAGATGCTGATGTACCTCGGGGCCGTCACCATGATTCTCGGGGCATTATTTGGCTTAGCAACCCCCCATTTACGCCGTACCCCCAGTTATCTGATTGTCGCCAATAGTGGATTGATGCTGTTTGGGGTAGCAAGTGCAAGTAGTACAGGGTTGGCAGGGGCTATTTTTGAGCTATTCAATCAGATGATTGCCGTCCTGATTATTTTTGTAGCAATTGCCCTCCTCGAGCGCCCCGATGGCCGCCCGGTGGTTACGATCCGGCGTGATTTGTTGTGGCGCTGGCCACTCGCTGGCAGTGGGTTTATCGGCGGCTTGTTGTTGTTGCTTGGGATGCCTCCGTTTAGTTCATATACCAGCAAACTGCTGATCTACAATGCGGCAGCCCATGCAAGCGCCACGTTCGTGGTATTACTCGGGATCGGGTCGCTATTGATGTTGGCAGCGATTGCCCGACTGTTGTACGAACGCTTGTTGGGTGCCGCCGAAGAACTCCCCACCGAAGAAATGCCAATCCTCCTCGCCACCCAAGAAATCGAGCGCCAAAGTGATCGCCGCCTCTTGAGTGAACCAGTTGGATTATCTGTCGTATTGTTTGTTTTGCTTGGCGTCTGTTGTGTAATCGGGCTGTATCCACAAATTTTGTTAACAATGATTGACGATGTCATTCGTGGGTTGACATTTGTGCGTACCGCTTCATAAAGGGAGTCAACGATGGCATTGCCCATCCGCGTTTTTCGTGCAAATACTGGTTCGTGTGGGGGATGTGACGCCGAAATAATTTTGGCGGTGTCACAGTCGGCCGACATGGAATTTGTCTCGACGCCTGTTGATGCCGATATCTGGTTACTTACTGGCATCTTGTCACAATATACCCGCAGTTATATCGTACAAACTATTACGAGCATGAGTGAACGACCCACGATCATCGCAGTAGGTCAATGCGCAATAAACGGAGCACCATTTGGGCGGGGTGGACTCCAAGATGCACTCGAGATCCCCGTCAAGACCCAACTCGATGGGTGCCCTCCCACGCCTGCCGTTATTCTTGCCACCATCCGCAACCATATGCAGCATCGCAAATAACCAATCAACGCTACAGATAGATAGGAGCCACGGTGGATTTAATTTTTGCATACCTCATATACCCCGGATTATTACCAAGTGTGCTGTTCGCCTTGCTATTTGGGTTTGTGGTAACGCAACGGCGTCCCATGCTCCCCCCTGATTTGCGCAAAGCAATTCTTAGTGTTGATGGCTTTACTGCACTGCTTAGCACCTTGTTGGCAATTGGGGCAGCCACGTATATGCCTTGGCCATTTAACGGTGCCTACACCTCAATTGCGGGACCATTGCTGATGTGGGCGGCCCTCGAAGCCGCCTTCCTCGTGCCATCACTCGCCGCCCAAACATCAGCCTCCCCACTCGTAGTGCGTGGCGCTGCGCGCGCACTCCAAATCGGGTTAGCTGGGCGGGTGGTGGTGTGGTGTGTGTTTGGGGTACTCTACTGGGCCAACCAGACCTGGCATGTGGCGTCTGTTCCCGCAATAATCCTCGCGTGGGTTGCGGCGATTTTGGCATTACCTGCAGCGATTGGCGTGGGCATGTTCCGCAATGATACTGCCCTCACCGGGATGATGACCACTGGGCTCAACCTGTCAACGATTGTGCTCATGCAAATTGCGACTGATATCCGTGCGGCTATATTGGTACTCACGGTCACGACGAGCTTGTTGCCCTACGACATGACCAATGGGTGGTTGCGCCTCGGTTTGATTGCCTTGACTACACTTATCACCATGATCGGGTTGCGGTTTTTAGTACGCAATCAGCCATTTGCCACCCTCGCAGCCGCCTTGCGTTGGTGTTGGTGGCGGGCATTACCACCGGCGTTGCTGGCATTGATATATCTAATCTTAAAGCCGTTTTAGTACGGAGAGGTGTGGCATGAATGCAATCGCAGTGACACAACTCGCGGTGCCGTTTAGTCCAATTCGGGATGTCAGTTTACGCATCCCTGCGCAGAGTTGCTATGGGATCATTGGCGCAAGTGGCAGTGGCAAAAGTGCACTACTGAATGCAATCGCCGGGTTACATGGGACACAATCACACCAAATCCGCATGGGCACCCAAAGTGTCCGGGTGGCGACCGCAATGATTGGCATCATGTCGCCGCGCATTCAACCACCGACCTATCTCACCGTGCAACAATTACTCTATACGCAAGCACGCTTATATGGGATTACCGACGATATGCTATTGGTACACTACCAACGCGCATTACGTTGGTGTGCCATCGAACAACTTGCCCACAAATACATCCGCCAATTATCACTGTTTGATGTACGGCGGGTCATGCTCGCCTGCGCCCTCATCAATCGTCCCGCATTGTTGTTGATCGATGAGCCGACAGTCGGCTTATATGCCCACGAACAACATGCGATGATCGATATCATCGAAAATCTGCGTGACCGCGAAATGACCATCGTCATCGCAACTCGTGGCGATGTCCCCCTCGAATCATTGTTTGATACGATCGGCGTACTCGCCGATGGACGCATCATTAGTGAACTCGATGCCCAACAAATCCGTACCTTGCCCCGTACCATCATGATCCGTACCAACGATATTCCTACCGCTGCCTTCGAAAACATCATCACCCTTGATCACGGGATCGTGGCGACACGCCGCACCATTGTATTGACCGGCGACGGGGTGCAGTCGTTAGCCCAGATTTTGCAAATTCTCTTGCACTACAACGTGCATATTTTTCGGATTGAGCCACGCAATCATCCCCTCAACGATTTGGTCAAACAATCTGCTACGCCACAGGTATTGGCTCAAATTTACCCACCACGAAATATCACGTCCGAAATAGACGATGGCCTCACGCCATTCACGGAGAAATAAATGCAACCACGTCTACGCATTATGTCACCGGATTCTACCGATGCGCCTGCCACAAATCCCCACAGCCGATGGCAGCTCGTACGCCTTATTTTGAGCGAATATCTCCAGTCACAACGCATCCTCATCGAATGGGGAAGTGCTATTGCTGTACCATTCCTATTAATCCGTGATAGTACCAATGCCCATACCATGATGGCGACGTGGTCGCTCTACACGATATTATTGGCACTCTATACCACATCCGTCCTCGCAGACATCGCCGAGCAACCCTTCCAGATCCAACGCTTGCTTGCCGTTCAATCACGCCGCACGTATATCAGTGCTTATCTGATTGCCGCCATTATTATCGTCATGAGTAGCTATGTCATCATGATGACGCTGAGTTTTTTTGTGGCGCCAATCGCACACCCATCACCCATGGTGCTGGTAGTATCCATTCCCTGCATGTGCCTACTCATTAGTGTGGTGGCAGCCTTGATGTTGATGCTGACGCCCCTCGTTGCCAGCACCCAACAACGGATTGTGGTTTTACTGATTATTACCATCCCCCTGTCATGGAATATCATTGGTCCCGCAGTCCTACGGGTAATCGGACCAAATTACACATCGCTAATGGCCGGAGTTACTACACTATGGGGCATTTTATTGTGGCCCACGCTCCACCTCTATACCACTACTATTACTCCCAAAATCGACTACGTCATGTTGGCCGTACTATTGTTCCATGTTGTTTTATTGTCAATTTTCATTCGGCAAATCATTGTATGGTTCAACAAAAAATCCCTCACGATTGCCTAAAAAAAACCCTTCGTTGTGGTAATAACCACAACGAAGGGGTTGCACTCACCCTACGCAGGGCGCGATTCGCGCTGTAATGCCAATCCGACCAACACCACAAATGCAATCCAAATCACATCTGCCAGCAACAAATGCAGTAATTGAATAGGAATCGGGGCAAGTAACACCATGTTCACTGTCCCCAATGCCAACTGCCCAACATAGGCAGCCAGCAACACACGACTGGCCTGGCGGGTCCCTGCAACAGGATTCATTTGGGCGATAACTTGCGACACCACCACCATGACAATGCCGGTCGCAATGGCGATGACAGGGTGTAATACCCGTAGCCGCAACAATACATTGGCGGTCATATCGAGATCTTGCGCTAATCCTTCAGCAAATGTCGTAACCGGGAACAAGGTATCACCCAACGCCGCAATCCCACCGCTCGCCCCCAACAACAGTGTCATCATCACACCCACAATAATCCACGTCAACATGCGACCGCGCCCCTTGAAATCAGGTGCGGCAATACCCCGTGCCCACATACCGGTTAGTGTGATTGCTCCAACCAATACCAATGTGTTGACTAAATGCAACGACGTCGAAAAAGCACGGGTCAACGACGCATTGTGCGCCACCAACTCGAGCAATACTAATGCCGCCCCAAATAACGCCTCGATAATCACTAATACCAACGTCAATACCCCACCACGCCGCACAATGTGCCCTTTGGGATACAGTCGAAACGAAAAAAACGTCAAACCAACAATCATAATCAACAATAATCCACTTGTGAGTCGGTGCGAAATTTCAATGATGGTTTCGAGCAGGGGCGCCCGCGGAATCACTTCGCCGTTACACAATGGCCAGTGATTGCCACAGCCAGCACCAGATCCCGTCGCCCGTACAAATGCCCCCCACAAAATCACAACAATCGTATAACCTAGTACAATCCAGACATAGCGCTCGAATCGTTTGGTGGTCATGATTGTTACTCCTTTCACAAACTCCACGTTGGCAACTATTGTAGTCTAGAGTACCCAAATGCGCAACTGCTACACCAGCGCAATCGCTGTCCATCATTACGGATGCTATAACAATCTGTGGCATGCGGTGTACTTCGTGAATGATTGAAAAAATTAGCGCTAATCAGTCGTTAATTCACGCTACAATAGAGCTATGAATACCAATGCCCAATTGACGTTCCAAAGCAATTCAATTACCGATACCGTAACGCTCGGAGAATCCATCGGTGCCTTATTGCGTCGTGGCGACACCGTGCTACTGGCTGGCGACCTTGGTGCCGGCAAAACCCACTTGAGCAAAGGTATCGTCGCCGGTACTGGTAGCACAAACCTCGTTACCAGCCCGACATTTGTATTTATCAACGAATATCGTACCGCCACCCAATTGACTATTTTTCATGTGGATTTGTACCGCATCGAATCAGCTGCCGAGCTAGACAGCATTGGCCTGGCAGACGCCACTGCCGGCAGTGGTATCTGCCTAATCGAATGGGCTGAACGTGACCCCAGCCTGCAAGAAATCCCCCATCTCCATATCGAATTAATCCATCACAAGCAGACAAGTCGTGTGATTCGACTCACGAGTTATGGCGTACGCGCAACTGAAATCATCCACATACTCCAACAACACCCGCCACTGATAATCACCCAAGGAGATCGCGCATGATATTGTTAGCTATCGACACCAGTAGCGAATTCAGTGGCTTGGCACTCTATCACCAGCAGTCCTTACTTGCCCAAATCCAATGGGCTAGTGCGCGGCGGCACAGCGAACAATTGTTACCGCAACTCGACGCCCTGTGCCACTTGGCCAATATCACCCCACCCCAAATCACCACCGTCGCGGTCTCGCTTGGTCCCGGCAGTTGGAGCGGCGTCCGTGTCGGGATTAGTATGGCCAAAGGCCTCGCCCTCGCCAACGATGCCCAAATCATCGGCATCAACGCCCTCGACGTAATCGCATGGTCATGGCGTGGTATATGCGCCATGACCGCATGCCTCGCCCTTGGACGGGGGCGCTATGCGGTAGCAGATTACCCCATTAGCAATTGGCAACCAGGTAACATTCAACCGCACAATGTCACGTTGAGTCAGTTGGCACAGCTCGAGACACCCACTATTTGCTGCGATGATCTCGTGTGGGAACAGATTCAATCTACTTGTCCTCCCAGTACCACCCGCATACCGTCCAGCACACCACCCGCACTCGTGGCCCAAATTGCGTTGTATACCGGTGGCGATGTGACTACCGTCATCGAACCACTCTACCTTGGTGAGGCGGTCATCACCCAAAAATAATCCTCCCCACTATATTCGTTACGCAATCTACGCCTAGTTACACAACACAATCCACCACTATCTCGTCATGGTAGAGACGCAGTACGATGCAGCAAGCTGCGTCTCTACTTTGATTACCATGCGTTGCATGGGGGGGTGTTTTGGCGTAGGTATTTAATTTTTGCCACATATTTAAATATATAGCAAAGTTGCTCGTAATTTTCAATTAATCATTTAAATTTACAAATATAAATGTCGGTTTTATAGTATTGTTATCAACAATTTCTATTGTTACTACTGATTACTGAAATTGAATTGTAATCATATATTTGTTTGTAAATAATAAATTTAACATACAATAAATTGACGATTAAACCAACATACGATAAGGTACATAATATGCCGAGCACCTCACGAATATTACTCGTTTTAGCAAATATCATCAATCGCACAATGCTGATTATCTGCATAGTATTGATGCTATTCGGGATATTTTTACCGGTAAGCTATGCTGCTCCAACCGCAACTAAGCCGGTCCCCACTGCGCAACCCGTACAACGGGTTGCGCGGCCGCGTGCGCCAACAGACATCCGCAAAGTAGCAGTTGGCCCTGCCTATATGCTGGGGCTACTACAAAACAACACCCTTGTGGCATGGGGCGACAATCGCCATTGGCAGAGCACCATACCATATCGCTACAAAGACACGCAGTTTACCGATGTCGCTGCAGGGTTGAATGTAGCCTACGCACTCGACACCACTGGTGCAGTAGTCGCATGGGGTGAAGAAAATGCCTACAACGAAAACGCCGTGCCCGTTGATGCCCAAAGTAACGTCACCGCCATTTCCGCCGGAGGGCGTTTTTGTATTGCGCTCATGAGTGACGGTACCGTGATTGGTTGGGGGCGAAACAATTTTGGCCAAATCAATATCCCAAGCGGCTTAACCAACGTTACCGCACTTGCTGCGGGTGCCCGGCATGTGCTCGCCCTCAAAAGTGATGGTACCGTGGTTGCGTGGGGTGACAACACCTCAGGGCAAGCGCGGGTTCCGGCAGGGCTCTCCGGAGTGACCGCCGTGGCCGCTGGTGAAAATCATTCGTTAGCCCTCAAAAGCGATGGCACGATTGTGGCCTGGGGCAGTAATGTCTATGGGCAAACCCGCATCCCCAAAAACCTCACCAATATCACCCAAATCGCCGCTGGACTTTATTTTTCGGTGGCACTCAAAAGTAATGGCACAGTGATAGGCTGGGGTAGTAACAGTTATAATGCGCTTAAATTCCCAATCGGGTTAAGTGGCGTCGTATCGCTCAATGCGGGGAATGTCAATACCGTGCTTGGCATGAGTGATGGCAGCATCAAAACCTTTGGTGCAACCACTTTTAATGCCAATATTACCCGCACCCATACCGTGACACCGTTTTATAGTAGTACACCCACGTTGACATCTACCTTGACACACACCAATACCCGGACCCCCTCGAATACCCGGACCCCCTCGAATACCCGGACCCCCTCGAATACCCGGACCCCCTCGAATACTTGGACATCGACGTCGACACCAACAGATACGAGTACGTCATCAGCGACACGCACCGCATCAAATACACGGACATCGTCCAAAACCAGAACCCCCACCAAGACGAATACCGCAACCCCAACCGAGACAGCGACACCAACTGAGACAGCGACACCAACCGATACCGTTAGCCCTACAGAAACGTCTACCCCATCCGAAACACTCACGCCGTCGATGACCTATACCCCAACCAAAACCCTCACCCCCTCAGTCACCGGTACTGCTCCGGTCGCCCAAGGATCAAACGCACGGGTGATTATCAATGGTGGTGGTGGTGCTGCGGCGGATGGCAGCGATGGCATGCGGATGACGTTTAATATGCCAGGTGCATGCGAGCAAATTCGTTTTACGAATCGCTACTTCTATTACAATATGGCTGAAACTGCTGGCAATGTTGGAGTGTTTCTCAATATTGGGGGAACTACCTATCATACGTGTAATGCAAGTATGGGTATTACTGCAAGTGCGTTTGATACGCTTGCCGTAACCGGATTAACTGGCAGTGCAGTGCAAACTTCAGGGAGTTCTACTGCAACAGGTAATGGTGAAGTCGTCATGATTTATGCCAAAACCATTGGTGGCAAAAAGTATGAACTGATTCGCACTATCACCTATACCTATCCCAATTATTACTACAATGATGACTATACGATAATCATCCCTGCGGGCAATACGGCTGTCGTCAAATTGTACAAAGGTGGCGATACTGCACCTGGTGGCAGTGACTCGGCAAACGATATGTATATCACATCACCCGTCAAAAACGTCCAATCCGTCGAAGCAAATTCCGGGGTGATTTTGGGGATGAAAGAAGTTGCCCAAGCCACCAATATGAGTACATTCGAAGGTGCTGTAGGGCGACAATATAGTGACCCGTATGCAACTGTTGGTTCTGGTGGAGATATTGGCTTCTATGCCCAGGCAGGTACCCATGACGCCGGATTCATGATTCAATATGATTTGGGCGCTACGCCTGGCACCTATCATGAAGAAAACATCACCTATGTAGGCTTCCAAAAAGTGAATTTGGAAGCATCGTGGGGTACTACCGCACCAATTGGGATTGGCGATAGTACGGTACTAAATATGACCCTCGCTAATGCCTTCTTGTCTTCCAGGTCAGGATTAGGGTTCCAATTTACCTTACCCGCCAACCTCACGATTAACCCAGTCGTGACGTCTAATTCTTGTGGTGGCACGGCCTCGATTAGTGGTCAGGTGATTACCCTCAGTGGTGGATCGCTTGGGACACTTTCGAGTTGTCTCGTATCAGTTACAGTGAGTTCGAACATTGTTGGGTCCTATGGATTCACCTCTGCTAGTCCATCAAATTTAGCAATTGCCGAAATGGGGAACGCTGTCGGTAGCTCCGCCATTACATTCTTCGTGGCCGACACCAAGACCCCTACCGTTACCCCCACCCCTTCAAATACGGCCACCGATACCCCCACCGAAACCGATACCCCCACCGAAACCGATACCCCTACCGAAACCAACACCCGTACCTATACCCCGTCCAAAACACCAACCAATACCGAAACCGAAACTCCTACCGAAACCGAAACTCCCACCGAAACCGAGACTCCTACCGAAACCGAAACCAACACCTATACCCCGTCCAAAACACCAACCAATACCGCTACCGATACTCCCTCGCCTACCGATACCCCAACCGAGACGGAAACACCCACCGAAACGAACACCGGTTCACCCACAGCGATTCCCAAAGCGCTCCGCAAAGCCGCGGTGGGGAATGCCTTTGTGATTGCATTACTCCATGACGATACTATTTTGGCGTGGGGTGACAATCGCCACCGCGAAACCACTATCCCCCCATCCCTCAAAAACATGCGCTTCAAGGATGTCGGTGCAAGCCTAACCAATGCACTCGCGCTCGGGATTGATGGCCGCGTCTATGCCTGGGGAGAAAACACCTATGGTGAAACCAACGTCCCTATTGCGGCGCAGAGCAATGTGGTTGCAGTAGAAGGTGGCGGTAATTTCGCCTTGGCACTCAAAGACAACGGCACCGTGGTTGTCTGGGGGCGGAATGATTTTGGGCAACGACGCATCCCCGCAGGGTTGACCAATGTCATCAAAATCGCTGCCGGCGATGGCCACGTACTCGTGCTCAAAGATGACGGCACCGTCGTTGCGTGGGGAGATAATAACAAAGGACAAGCGAAAGTACCACCAGGTCTGCGCAACGTCGTTGCAATTAGTGCAGGTGAAGATCACTCACTCGCATTACTCGATAACGGTACGGTTGTTGCATGGGGCCACAACGATAAAGGGGAAGTAAATGTTCCTCGTAACCTCACCAACGTGATTGAAGTTGCTGCCGGACGAGACTATTCTGTCGCACTTCTCGGCAATGGTTCACTTGTAAGCTGGGGAAGCTCTGATTTTAAGGTCCGTAGTTTCCCCCATAACAGCACCGATGTGGTAGTCATTGGAGTAGCGCATGTCAACACGATTATCGGCTACCGTGACGGCAGAATCATGGCATACGGTACATCGAATTTTGGTGCGTTGGTATCTCGCACACCGACACGTACGTCGATGCCGACGCTCACTGCATCCGAAACACTCATACCCACCGACACCCTCACCCCTTCGAATACCAAAACGATAACACCCACCATCACCTCGACGCGCTCCAAAACTCCGACCCGAACTCGCTAACCTTGTGTGCGCGACGCAACAGATCGCGCACTACAAGCTCAGTATAGAAACAACGGTGATCTTCTTGCACGTCAATCAAGTCGGTTTACCACTAAAAATCGGAATAACTATTATTTTGTTCCTTAGTGGGTTAAGTATTATATCGACCATCACTCATGCTGCCCCAACCGCAACTAAGCCGGTCCCCACTGCGCAACCCGTACAACGGGTTGTGCGGCCACGTGCCCCAACAGACATCCGCAAAGTAGCAGTTGGCCCTGCCTATATGCTGGGAGTGCTACAAAACGACACCCTGATATCTTGGGGCGACAATCGCCATTGGCAGAGCACCATACCATATCGCTACAAAGACACGCAGTTTACTGATGTCGCTGCAGGGTTAAATGTAGCCTACGCACTCGACACCACTGGTGCAGTAGTCGCATGGGGTGAAGAAAACGCCTACAACGAAAACGCCGTGCCCGTTGATGCCCAAAGTAACGTCACCGCCATTTCCGCCGGAGGGCGTTTTTGTATTGCGCTCAGGAGTGACGGTACCGTGATTGGTTGGGTGCGCAACGATTATCGCCAAATCAACGTCCCGACGGGGTTAACCAATCTCACCGCAATTGCCGCCGGTGCCCGGCATGTGCTCGCCCTCAAAAGTGATGGCACCGTGGTTGCGTGGGGTGACAACAGGCTCAAGCAAGCAACAGTTCCCCAGGGTTTAACCAATGTCACCGCAATTGCTGCCGGTGAAGATCATTCATTAGCGCTCAAAAGTGATGGCACGGTGGTGGCATGGGGCAGCAATGCCTATGGGCAAGCCCGCATCCCGCGCAATCTCACCAATGTCACCCAAATCGCCGCCGGGCTCTATTTTTCGGTCGCCCTCAGAAGTAATGGCACCGTTGTGGGCTGGGGCAGCAATAGTTATCAGGCCATCAAATTCCCGATTGGGTTGACGGGGGTGGTGTCGCTCAACGCCGGCAATGTCAACACCGTGCTTGGCATGAGTGACGGGAGCATTAAAACCTTTGGGGCAACAACCTTTGGGGCCCTCATCACCCGCACCCATACCGTGACACCGTTTTATACGCCCACAGAAACCATCACACCGTCAATTACCCCATCAAACACCCGTTCGTCGACACGCACCCGCTCCCCCTCACTGACGAATTCCCC
>CAISXI010000358.1 GCA_903889425.1 uncultured Roseiflexaceae bacterium
CGTTTGCGACCCCGAGCGAACGTAACACTCCATTGCGTTGCGGATGCGTATAAATATCGGCTTCGATGATATGTTCGAGTTCTACCAATTTCATCACCAACGAATGGTCATTGGTCACCCGTCGTAGTTGATCATCGCGCCACAAATAGGTACGACTATCGCCGATATTGGCAATATAGGCCGTATCGCCAAGCACCAATGCCATCGTCAGCGTGGTGCCCATGTTGTTGCCTTGTTGCCGGGCTTCTTGGATAATCCGCTGATTGGCGAATTGCACTGCGTCGTCTATACATTGCACCACTGCAGCTACATCGTTGCCAAATACTGGTTGGTCGAGTTGTGTCAAATTGCCGGCAACGATATGTTCATTAATTGAATTAATTGCGAGTGCGCTTGCCACTTCACCTGCGGCATGCCCACCCATACCATCAGCCACGGCATACAACCCTACCGAATAATTCCCTCCATCACGCAACCATTGCATCTTCGAAACCAACACGCTATCTTCGTTGCCTTGGCGTTTCATGCCAACATCGGTTGTGGCCGCATCATGCAAATGCAAAAACCGCCGTGTTTCGTAGGGGACCAAGGCACTTTCGACGCGGGCAAGACACTGAGTAAACATGTCAAGTATTCCGGCGCGAATATCAGCAATAATCCCGAGTAACGGATTAACATCAGCATCAGCAATATCAAAACGCCGCGTAATCCGCGGCACATCAACAAATGCATTAATGATTGCCACAATTTGGACAACAATTTGGGCTTCAGAATCGGTGGTTTTGGTGAGATAGGGCGCAATACGCAACGATACTGTTGCATCATTGTGAAACACCACGTCGAGCGGATTCAACGAGCCAAGCATATACCCCGCACGATATAAGTGCATCGCACCATTAAAAAACGCATGGGCTAACAACAATGAATCATGCGCCGCTAATGGCATCAATGTTTGACCATCAACAGGTCGCGCCAACACTACCGTTCCATCCGACACCGTGAGTGTTTCATAAGACACCGGCAACCGTAATGAATCTAGTTTGATTGTACTGTTTTTTGCAAGTTCAAGCAACAATCCGGTCGCAGGGGTCTGGTGGAATTCGCCACGGTAACGCCGTGGCGTAAACCGCGCACCACAGGAACCACAATATTCGTCGCTAGGCAACCCTAACCGACTATCACAAAACCAACATCGACGCCATGGCTCTTGATCAACGATCCAAAGGGCAGCGTCTTGTTGTTCGACAATCACATATCGTGTTGGCACACTAATTAGGTTCTTGGTGGTAATCACAGTATCCTCACCGATTTCGTCGTGTCTTTATCCTACCATACCAGCACCACTTCGTGGTAGCGATGTGTATTACATTGTGCTAACATGCAAGTTGTTTTTTGTCAATTTTTCATACGCGAAATATCACACACTACGTGACATTTAATTCCTGCATAACGACACATAGTTGCACAACATATCGCATACGGGTGTATACTAGCGAAATATTCATCATACACATGGTAATACTGGCACATGACACCTAAATCAATCAGCACCCAAGGCCCCGATATCGTTTTGTTTCGTTTGATGTACCACGCCGTCAAACCCCACTGGCGCCCACTCGCAATTGCATTTGTCTTGCTGGGGATTACTGCAGGACTCAATGTAGTCCCGCCATCGCTCCTACAGTGGGCGATTGACGGGCCGATTGCGACGGGCGATACAGCAGATTTGTGGCCGATTACGGCGCTCTACGGCGGTACCGCTATTGCGATGTTTATCATCCAATATATCTATAGTTATTATTTACAAAAAGCTGGCCAACGGGCCTTGTCAGACATGCGCACCAATCTATTTAATCGCATTATGTCGCAAGACCAAGCGTTTTTCCATCGCAATCCCGTCGGTGATTTGGTGACGCGCCTCACCAGCGACGTCGACACCTTGAGTGCCCTCATATCGACAAGTGCCGTCACTATCGTCACCGAAACAGCTACACTCATCGTGACCATCATCGTCATGTTTAGTATCAATTGGCGCTTAGCATTACTCGTTGTCGCGGTATTGCCAGTACTCGTAGTGGTAACAAACTACTTTAGTGCGCGGGTACGCTCCTCATCCACCGGCGAGCGCACGGCACTCGCCCGGGTCAGCGCATACCTCAACGAGCAACTGCAAGGGATCCCTGTGCTCCAGGTGTTTGGGGCGCAACACGCAAGTACCTCACGCTTCGACGGCTTTAACAACGCCTATCGCAACGCCTTGATTGTGTTGCGTCGGCATAGTGCCTTGTTTTTGATGGTGCAAGAATTTATTTCGGCTATCGGTTTGGCCATGTTACTCTATGGCGGTGGTCAAGGAGTGCTGTCCGGCTGGGCGACGCTGGGTATGTTGGTGGCGTTTATCCAATACGCAGACCGGGCATTCCAACCAGTACTCCGCTTATCAGAGCAATACAACGCGGTGCAAATCGCCTTTGGGGCTGCAGACCGCATCCAATACACCTTGAGCGAAGCCTCGTCGATTAATCCACCCGCTGCCCCCACGCCGCCCACCAATCCATTTACGGGCGATGTCAAACTCGAAAACGTCCACTTTGCGTATAATGCCAACCAACCCGTCTTGCGGGGCATCGATCTGCACATCCCCGCCGGACAGCGGGTAGCCATCGTGGGACCAACGGGAGCCGGCAAATCGAGCTTGATTGGTTTACTGGCACGCTGGTACGACCCCCAGCAAGGACGGATTTTGCTGGACGACATCGACATCCGCCAGCTCGACCCGTTGGCGTTGCGGGGGCTGATATCAGTCATCCCGCAAGACCCAGTGACCTTTGAAGGGGATATCGCCTTTAATGTGCGGCTCTACCGCGACAGTGTGCCCTACCAAACCATCCTCGACGCCGCGCAGACATCGAATGCAGCGGCCTTTATCGAACGGATGCCCGCCCAATACCAATCGTGGGTAACACCCAACGGTGCGAGTTTGTCGGCAGGCGAGCGCCAATTACTGGCCCTGGCCCGGGCGATTGCCTTGCAACCTCACGGTATCCTCATCCTCGATGAAGCCACTAGTAGTATCGACACCACTACCGAATCACTGGTGCAAGAAGCCCTCGAGCGGCTGTTCAAAGGACGTACGAGTATCATCATCGCCCATCGCCTGGCCACCGTACGGAGTGCCGACCGGATTTTGGTGGTGCAACAAGGGTTGATTGTCGAAGACGGAAGCCATAGCGAACTCATCGCCCACAACGGCATTTATGCCAAACTCTATGCCCATCAGCTGATTGATTCGGCATAAATAGCGCATCAACAGCGGTGTTTCACACAAAAATACGTGCCAGCTCGGGAGCGCATGCGCGCTACCGGGGTGGTGCACGAAACCCGCGCAACCGAACGACCCTATTGCACGCTGATTCACGGCCGCGCACTACGTGTTTTTCAAAATAATAAAAACAAAAAACAGTAAAAATTAAATCTATTCCACATCAACACATTCATACAAAAAACAGCATAATAATCAACCAGATACATTTATTATCGTCCTAAAATTACATAGATTATCAAAATTATTATTTACACGAAAATTTGTGCTACACTATATTGTTAGTTTGTATTCATTTTATGGGTGGATGTCATGTTTATTGCGCGCCACGACTTAATCTATCACAACGTCGACCGCTTGAGTTATGGCGTGGCAGTCTGTGATATCGATGGAGACGGTCAATTCGAGTTTTTTGTGACGGGCTTTGGCTACCCCAACCTAGCCCTCAAATGGAACGGCCGTGGTCTACTCGATACCGCCGATGGCGTCATCACCGATACGCAACGCCAAGCAATTGGGGTCGCGGCAGCCGACATTGACGGCGATGGCATCGAAGAAATCTACGTGCTCAACAGCGATACCTTTGCTGGCCCCAAACAACATGGTGACCGCTTATTTGCCTTGCACGGCGGCCAACGGGTCGATTTGTTTGACCAGCCCGAAATGCAGACCATCGTCAATCGTAGTGCGGGCCGATCGGTCACGACCATCGATCGCTCGGGCAGTGGTCGCTATGCCTTTTTTGTGGCCAATTATGGCGCATCAATGCGCCTATACGAGCTCAATCAAGCCTGGCAACTGAGTGAAGTATCCCGGACGGCTGGGGTTAATTACGCCACCGGCGGGCGAGCAGTGGTGGCTGCGCCGTTTTTTGGCAATGATGTGGATTTACTGGCGATTAACGAGCGTGGTCCCAATTTGTTTTTCAAAAATAACGGCGACGGCACCTTCAGCGATGTCGCGCCTGCCTTTGGCATTAGCGATCGCCAACAACATGGGCGGGGCGTGGCCGTATTTGATGCCAACGATGATGGTCAACTCGATATTGCCTATGGCAATTGGGAAGGGCCGCATCGCTTGTGGGTACGGAGTGGCGACGGTGCGTTTCATGATATTGCGCCACCAGCGCTCGCCGACGCCAGCCGTATCCGCACGGTGATTGCGGCAGATTTCGACAACGACGGCAATCCGGAGCTTTTTTTCAATAATTTGGGTGAACCCAATCGCTTATTTGGGCGCCGCAATAACCAATGGGTTGAGCTCGACATCGGCGATGCTCGTGAGCCCGAAGGGCTCGGCACCGGCGCTGCGATTGCGGACATCGATGGCGACGGTCGCCTCGAACTGCTAATCACACACGGTGAATCAGCACCACAACCGCTCAGCTATTACCATGTGCCCGCCAACGCCAATCACTGGTTGCGGGTACGCCCCTTGACCCGTGCCGGTGCGCCCGCCCGGGGAGCATTGCTTACCATCAATTATGCCGATCGGGTGGTGGCCCAAGTTATCGACGGTGGCAGTGGTTATTTATGTCAAATGGAGCCGACGGCGCACTTTGGGCTAGGGAGTCACACCACGGTCAATTCGTTGACGATTCAATGGCCCAGTGGCACGACGACGATTATCGCCAATCCCCACATCGACCAGCTGCTGATTATCCCGCATCCGGCAGTCGACGACGACCAGATTTTGTAGACGCACACAGGAATAGGAGGTTGCAATGACGGATACGAATCGTCCAAGCGAATTTAGTGCCAGCGAACAAGCCATCTTGATGCCATTTGTCACTGACCTTGATGCCCCTATTTTTGGCTTGCGCAATCTACCCGAAGTCGTCAAAGGGGCGCTTTTTTCACGCTATAGTCGCAGCGAAAAAAGCATTCGCCGGATTTTGCTCGATGAATTCATCAATCTCCCCGAAGCAGGGTTCAATGAACTCGTGGCTGACGCCAGTGCCGCCAGCCGCAATCAATTGGTGGCGGTGGGGCAAGCCGAATCCTTCTATGACCGCGTGCTGGTTGGCTATGGCGATGATTCGGTGGCCGAGCTGGGTGGCGCGCATGTGGCCTGCGAAGAAATCAGCAATGTGGCAGCCAAACTTATCGAAGATGCCCGGATAGGACTGAGCCCGCTCGAAAAATCGACGCGCTATGTAAACTTCACCACCAAAGTCAACGGCCAATATCGCTACGTACGCGAAGCGACTATCATGCAATCGCACTGGGCTGCTGCGTACGAATCGACCCTCGATCATTTGTTTGACACCCTTAGCGCGCTACTCGAACCAACTATGGCGTGGGTACGGAGCCGCACCCCGCGCGACGCTCAGACCAGCGAGCGGGCCTACAATTCGGCTACCCGCGCCAAAGCCTTTGATGTCTTGCGGGGCTTGTTGCCGATGGCCACCCGCACCAATGTGGGATTGTTTGGCAACGGGCGGGCCTTTGAGTACCTGATTACCCGGCTGGGATCACACGACATGCCCGAAATGCAACAGATTAGTGACCAGTTGCAACAGGCCCTCGATGGCCTAATCCCCTCGTTTGTCAAACGTGCCAAAACCCCGCGGGGC
>CAISXI010000359.1 GCA_903889425.1 uncultured Roseiflexaceae bacterium
AGCCATCCCCAAAGCGGTGTTGCGCCCCAATGGAAATGTCGAATAAATAGGACGGGCGGGGTGTTTCATCATGATGAAACACCCCGCCCGTCCTATTTATTCGACATTTCCATTGGGGCGCAACACCGCTTTGGGGATGGCTAATTCTTCCATCGCCATAAAGCCTTCGTGCCAATCGAGCAAATCGAATTCCGTCACGAGGGGGGCGACATTGATTTGGCCGGTGCCCATCAATTCGAGGATGCGCTCCCAGGTGCCATGCAAGTGGCTAAACGACCCTTGCAAGGTGGCAGCTTTGGCGACGAGGCGGTCGATACTAAAGCCCACTGGCGCCGGTCCCCAACCGATTTTGGTGATTTGGCCATTGGGGCGCACCATGTCGAGGCTCTGGTCGAGGGTTTTGGAGACACCGACGGCGTCAACGACGAGATGAGCACCAAAGCCGTCACCGGCATTGAGTACGGCACTCACGACGTCTTGTTCGTCACTAACGAGTACATCATCGGCGCCCATTTGTTTGGCGAGCTCGAGGCGATTGCCGTCGCGGCGCAAGCCGACGACGCTGATGCGCGCCACCCCGGCCAAGCGCAATACCGCAATACACATCAAGCCAATCGGGCCGGGTCCCATCACCACCACATGGTCGGCTGGGCGAGGCCGGCTTTTTTCGATGATAGCGTTATAGGCCACACAGCCGGGCTCAGTCAACGAGGCATGACTCATCTGCACGTGGGCAGGGATGCGGTGCAAAATCCCCGGCCGGCTAATCACATAATTGGCCATGGCACCATCGGCACCAAAGCCGAAGCCTTTGCGGTTGGGGCAGACGTTGTATTGGCCGGCACGGCAATAGGGGCAAATGCCACACACCCACGACGCGGTTTCGGAGACGACCCGTTCGCCAACCTTAAATTCGGTGACGCCAGCGCCGACGGCGGCAATCACTCCAGAGAATTCGTGGCCGAGGATGCGGGGTCCGGGCATTTGGTGGTTATCACCTTGCCACACATGGATGTCAGTCCCGCACACCCCCACGGCACCGACTTTCATCAATACCTGGCCTGCTTCAGGCGTGGGTACTGCGACTTCTTCGATCTGGGTACGCTCGCGTGGGCCACGATAAACGAGCCCCTGCATCGTTGCACTGCTCATAGCGTTATTCCTTTTGTCTGCAAAAAATGGTCTGTGGGGCGATTATAGCACGGAGCCACATGCGTGAAATGGATGCGTCATTTTTTGACGCAATCAACACAATCCCTACGCCAAATAATTGCTGGTACGCAGTGATTTCTTGCGCATTACCATTTTTTATTAATGCAAAAACGACCAACGATCAAATGACGCAGCTTGACCAAGGGGATTCCCATCGTCATCCGACACATTCCAGAGTACGACATTTTCTATCAGAAATCGACGACCAGTACCACTCACACGCACCCCAGCATAGCCGCTAATATAACCTTGGCGGGCTACGGTATCGAGGGTGGATTGGCGGTCTTCGCGGAGCATCGGTTCGGCGGTGACCCGTGATGGGGTGGCACCAAACTGCGTTGCGGTCATTTCCCCCAATTGCAACGCTAACGCATTGCCATAATTCAAAATCGGATCTCCCTCAACACCATGCGACAACACCACAAACGGTGCAGCAAACAATTGTTGGGCGTCACGAATTGCATCACCCAGTGGCGGTAATAACGCTTGGCCAACGACACGGTGGAACGAGCGGAGCAGATAGCCAACGTGGCGCGTAGTGTCGTGATTATTCATCATTTTTATACAAAATCTTTACTTATTATGTGGCCATACGCGTAATTCAACGGTGACGGGTTGCTCATACGAAAACTGGGCCACAAGTTGCCCTGGGGCACTATTTCCAGGCACAGTAAAGGCTACACGTCCACCAAACCGCTGCCCTGGCTCAAGGATTTTGTAGGTAAATGGTGTATCAATAATTTGCGTGATTTTGTCACTCATATGCCATTGCCCCTCGAAATCAATAATCGCTAAATCGGCAAAATGCACGCGACAATTCGCACCACCGACTGGGCGATTGTTGACGACCGTCACGGTTCCCACCATATATTTCATGCCTTGCGGCGCGTTTTGGCCTTTGATTTTTGTAACATAATGGATATCACGAATAATCAGCATGATGTCGTTGGCACTATTACTATTCCAATACCCATTAGGTGGCATACTACTGCGGAACGATATTAAATCTTGCGGCGGCAAAATACCCGTCGTTGCCAAATAATCAGCCACCACAAACGGCGTAGGAGTAGCAGTAATCGCAGGAGATTGCGCAGTACTCGTCGGGGATAGTTGTGATTGCGCAAGCAGATCGCGACCAAGCAAGCCTAGTTGTACCTGGTAGGGGGCGGGATTCTCGGGGTGGTATTCAAAGCGGGCGCGTTCAAACATTTGCACTTGATATACGTGGCTGTTAATGGTTTCTTGGTATACACCAGTGATAGGCAGTCCAAACAGCGCCGTGTTTTCGGCAATCGAAAACGGACCACGCTGACGTGACGCAATCCCGTATTGGCGCCAATACGCATAAAACTCCCCACACACATATTGTTGCGTCGTGGCAAACCATTTACAATCTTTGCGGGCTGATTTGGCGACGCCTGCACTATCGACTTCGTTGATGGCACCTGCAGGTGCCATCCGCACCCCGGTGGTATTACGTAGATAATCACTTCCCAATAAGCCAATTTCGACGTCGTATGGGGCGCGCTTATTGGGATGCAGTTCGATTCGATTGCGTTCAAACAGTTGCATGCTCACCTGCACACCATCAACTGTTGTTTGGGTTAATGCACCAATTGGCAACCCAAACACCATCAAACCACCGTGAGCTTGCCAATATTTATAGATCGCACCATCAATACAGTATCCTGTTTCGCCGAAACAACGGGCAGTAGCATTGACTGGCGTAAGCCACAATCCACTCAACACCAAACAGATACAGGCAATGTATATTCGCAATCGCATACGCAACATCCCTCTACAATTCACCATTTCTACGTGTAGTAGTATCTTACTTCTTTTTTGAGAATTACACACATACATAAAATACAAATTTGTACGAATTTCAGGTAAAAACCATACAATTTTTCGCACCTGCAATAGGATTACACCAAACCGGCTTTCGGCACAAAAAAACCACCCCAAAGGGGTGGTAAATGGTGGGCGATAGTGGGCTCGAACCACCGACCTCATCCGTGTGAAGGATGCGCTCTGACCAACTGAGCTAATCGCCCGAACAACGTGTTGAATTGTAGCATAGCAGTAACATAAATGCAACTCATCAGTGCCGACGCCTTGACGAAACCAACAATTCGGTGTAGCATAGGGCAATGTTCTTTGGCGAAGGTAATAGACATGACACGCCGTTTGCAACTGTGCAACAACTATTATGGGTATTACTTTACCGGCTCACAACTGAGACCGGTCTCTTCGCCATGAGAAACCCACGATACCAACGTGAATACCGGCGAGAGGCACCAGCCTCCGCCGGTTTTGTTTTGGGATTTCATGGTCAGAAACCACAATAGCGCATTCACTCGATCCAAGAAGAGCCAAGAAGGGAGCCTCGTATGACCATTGCTTGTCGCGGCGTGCGTGGGGCCATTACCTGTAGCGCCAATACGCGCGACGCTATTTTGGCGGCCACCACCGAACTCCTGCAGGCAGTGATTGCTGCCAACGGAATCGTTGCCGCCGATGTCGCGAGTGTCTGGTTTACCACTACGGCAGATTTATATGCCGAATTCCCCGCCGTGGCCGCCCGGCAAATCGGCTGGACTGACACCGCCTTGATGTGCACCCACGAAATGAACATCCCTGGCAGTCTGCAATCCTGCATTCGCCTCATCATTCACTGGAACACCAGCCTCGCCCAAGCCGACATCACCCATGTCTACCTCGCTGGCGCTGCCGTCCTCCGTCCTGATCGTGCCAAGAACAAGTAGTTTTATTTGCTTATATTAAGGAGTTCACTCATGGTTGTTATCATGCAAAACGCCACCCCCAAAGAAGACCTCGACGCCGTACTAGCCCGTATCGCTGAATTCAACCTACGTGGCAGTGTCACCGTCGGCGAATCGCAAAACATCGTCGGCATCGTCGGTACCCCCATCCCCCCCCAATTACAAGAAATGCTCGAAAGCATGAGCGGCGTGCGTGAAGTGGTGCGGATTTCCCGCCCCTACAAGCTGGCCACCCGCGAATTCCACCCCCGTGATACCATCGTCGACGTCAGTGGTGTACTTGTCGGTGGCGGCTCATCCGTCGTGATGGCCGGGCCGTGTGCGGTTGAGTCAGAGACCCAAATCATGACTGTCGCCTACGCCATCAAAAAAGCGGGCGCCCACATGTTGCGCGGTGGGGCCTTCAAACCCCGCTCGTCGCCCTATAGCTTCCGTGGTATGGGTGAGGCCGCCCTCAAGTTGATGGCCAAAGCCCGCACCGAAACCGGCTTGCCCATCGTCACCGAAGTCATGACCCCCACCGACGTGGATTTGGTGGCGGAATACGCCGACCTGCTCCAAATCGGCGCCCGCAACATGCAAAACTACCAGCTCCTCGAAGAAGTGGGCCGCTCACAGCGCCCAGTGTTGCTCAAACGAGGTTTGTCTGCCACCTTCGAAGAGTGGATGCTGTCGGCCGAATACATCATGAACCAAGGCAACCACAACGTGATTTTGTGTGAGCGGGGCATTCGCACCTTCGAAACCGCCACCCGCAATACCCTCGACCTCAATGCCGTCGCCCTCGCCAAAAAACGCACCCACCTGCCCATCATCGTCGACCCCTCCCACGGTACCGGCAAATGGTATTTGGTGGCGCCGATGGCATTGGCCGGCTTAGCAGCCGGTGCCGATGGTTTGATGATCGAAGTCCACCCCGACCCCGACAAAGCCACCTCGGATGGCCCCCAATCACTGACCCTCGACAACTTTGCGGCCCTGATGCCAAAAATCACCGCCCTCGCTGGCGTGTTACACTAAACACAATTGTCTCGCTTGGTTGGGTGGCGCACAAACGTCACTCAACCCCAAAAAGGGTGTTATGACCATCACATCAACAGAATTGGAATCCCTACGGGCGCGCTTTGAGAGCGTCCGTGGGCGTCTTTGACTGGGATACACGCCAACAATCGATTGCCGCACTCGAACAACAAGCCGCCGACCCTGATTTGTGGAACAATCCCAGCAACGCCCAGCAAATCATGCAACGCCTGACCCGTCTCAAAGCCGAAATAGCCCGCTGGGACGACGTGCACACCCGCTTTGCGACCCTGAGCGAATTCCTCAGCCTCGCCGATGATTCACTCAACGACGAAATTATGAGCGAATACGCACGCTTGCTCAGTGATGTCGACAAACTGGAAATCGAAGTGCTCCTCAGTGGACGCTACGACGACCGCGACGCCTTTCTCGCGATTAAAGCGGGCATGGGGGGTACCGATGCCGCCGATTGGGCCGAAATGTTGTTGCGCACCTACACGCGCTGGGCCGAATCCAAAGGCTTCAAATGCAACCTGGTTGATCAAACCATGGGCGAAGAAGCAGGCATCAAAAGCGCCACCCTCGAAATTCGTGGCGATTATGCCTATGGCCTCTGCAAAGCCGAAGCAGGCGTGCATCGCCTCATCCGGTTGTCGCCGTTTAATTCGGCCAACACCCGCCAAACCTCGTTTGCGCTCATCGAAGTCATCCCCGAGGTCGATGATGCCCCCGAAGTCACCCTCAAACCCGAAGACATTCGCGTCGATGTCTACCGCGCCGGCGGTCATGGTGGCCAAGGGGTCAACACCACCGATTCGGCGGTACGTCTGACCTACAAGCCTGGCACCCCCGAGCAAATCGTCGTCACCTGCCAAAACGAACGCTCGCAAATCCAAAACAAAGAAACTGCCATGAAGGTGTTGCGCGGACGCCTGCTCGAACGCGAGCTCATCCGCCAACGCGAAGAACGTGATCGCCTCAAAGGCGCCTTCCAAAAAGCCGATTTTGGTAGCCAGATGCGCAGTTTTTATTTGCATCCCTACACCTTGGTCAAAGATCACCGTACCGACCACGAAACCAGCAATGTCCAAGCCGTCCTCGATGGGGGACTTGACCCCTTTATCGATGCCTATTTACGCTGGAATGTGGGCCGCGAATAAGGTGCGATGCAATCGCACCTTATTCACTTCCGACTTCGTCTGGCGCGCACAGGGCACGCAGAGGCTACGGTGATATCCCCTCTTATCATTGCACGCTATCTGTGGTACCAAGCAATGACGAGGGGGGTTTTGTTTTGTAAAAATATTGCTATAATCATTACAACTTAGCTGTTTTTAACGAGTTTATCTATGTCACGATTCGCTACATCACACATTTTTTTATGCATCATGTTGTTGATGAGTACAGTGCTTACCGCGTGTAGCATGACTATTTTCCCCATCAACGCCGCAGACGTCGTGTCAGACAGTGGATTCAACGTCAAAACTGATGGCTTTGCGTTTGAAAATTACACCAGCGCCCCCGATATTGTCAACCTCACATCCAACGATATGCGGCGCTTGTTTGGCGACAAAGCCTGCATCCGTATCGTCGATAACGACTGTACCGTCACGCCACCAGTATTGCAATGGATGAACGATGTCAACGCGGCGATGGAAAATGGCCATTGCGAGGGAATGGCTGTCGCTAGTCTGCATTTGTACCATCGCTTATTACAACCCAGTACATTTGGTGGCACCCAAGCCGACAAATTATCCCTCAACGCCAATCAACGCCTCCAATCAGAAATCGCCTATTGGTGGGCCACCCAACGCACCATGCCTACCTACACCAACGTTGTTCATGCCAAGCCCAGTCAACTCATCAAACTCCTCGCCGATTCACTCCGTCAAGGCCAAAACGCAACGGTTTTTTATACGGTGGGAATTTATATGCGCGACATGAGCGGTGGCCACGCCGTGACCCCCGTATCAATTACTGATTTGGGCAACAATGTAGTAGGGCTCAACATCTACGACAACAACTACCCCCAAGCATTACGCACGATTACCGTCGATTTGACCAGCGAAAAATGGTCCTACGCAGCCTCAGATGACCCCAATGACCCAAGCGCACTATACGAAGGTGACGCCGAGAGTAATTCGCTCGAAATAACCCCATCCCAGCCCCGCCTCGAAGTCCAAAATTGTGATTTTTGTGACACGACGACCCCAGCCGCCCCCAAAGGGAATCGCACCTTCATGATTGCCAGTACAGGGGCGGCTGTTACACAACCAGCTGCTACGACCGTGTTTGTCACCCCTGATGGCAAACGGTTGGGATATGTGGATGGCGTATTAATCAACGAAATCACTGGTGCCAGTGTCACCGTTTTCAAAGGGGCGCCATCGGTGTGGGACACCCATGGCCAGCCAGTATTTACCATTCCCGCCGGCATCACCGTCACCTTGCAAATCCAACATACCGGCACCAATACCTTTACCATCAGCGCCTACGGCAATGGCAGTGTCGTCAAAATCAGCCAATTCACCCTTTCTGCGGATAGTAAGAGTGATTTAGACTTTGGCGCTACGGTTGGCTCTATCCAAATCAATAGCACCAGCGCAACCAACCCAACCATCTACATCGGCGCAATCAACAGGAGCACACGCACCGCCAATGCGAC
>CAISXI010000360.1 GCA_903889425.1 uncultured Roseiflexaceae bacterium
ACCTCGGTTATAACTTGTGGCGTGGCAAAAACATTGCGCCGGCTCCGGACAACGCTACCGGATTGGTATGGTGGACGGTGAATTTGCCTGATATTGATGCCCAAAACGCCGTGATTGCCCGCCTAGTGGCGGCCAAACACCCCCATACCGTCCAAGCGGGTGTGGTGTGGGTGCGTGATAGCGTGGGTATCCAATTGCGGATTGTAGTGGGTGCGTAAGCAGGAATGCAAAAAGGGCGGGGTGGCAACTGCCACTCCGCCCTTTGATATGGTGATGAGACTAATGCCCACCCACCATGCTGGTATCGACATCACCGGCGGCAAAGAAGCCGAGGGCACCTTTGCTGGCATTGGCGAATTTGTGCGTGACCATCGGGTAGAGGCCATCTTCAGCGAAGCTGAATTCGACGAATCCCCCTTGGGCTGGTTGCAAATCGAGGACTTGTGAGCCCCCTTGACGGGCGTCGGGCTGGAGCAAATAGGTGCCTTCTTTGTAGACGGTGTCAAACACGGTGCCCACAATATGGAAGGCCGAGTTTTCGCTGGGGCCGTCATCCACCACCCACACCCGGTAGCGTTTGTTGGTGTCCACATGAATGGGGCGGAACTTGTATTGGTTGTAGTAGCCGTTAAATGCCACGGCGTCCCATTCTTCGGCCAACATTTTGCCCAAATCGCCTTCTTTGGCTTGGGGGCCGAGGTAGAGCTCACTTTGGATGATAACAAACTCTTTTTCGACGGGCGCCAAGGTGGGTGGGTCGATGATGATGGCGCCGTACATGCCGTTGCCGATATGGTGCAAGGCGGGGGCGGTGCCACAGTGGTACATGTAGGCGCCGGCGAATTCGGCTTTGAATTCATAGACTAGGGATTCGCCTTGGGCAATGGTGCGCATGCTCTTGTTCCAGGCGACTCTGCCGGCGTGGAAGTCGATCGAATGCCCCATGATGCCTTTGTTGGTCAAGGTGAATTTAAAGGTATCACCGATATTGCCATGGAAAATCGGACCGGGCACGGTGTTGCCGAAGGTCCACATCAGCTGCGTGACACCGGGTGCCACTTCGATGAGGGTTTCGGTGGCATCGAGGGCAATCTCGTGGATGGTGCCACTAGCCTTGGCCGGTAATATGGGGTCACGTGATTTCCAAGTTTCGGCGGGTACTGCTTTGGCGTCGATTTTGGCATTACCATCGTTGGCGCTGTCTGCGCCAGGAGCGACATCTGGGTGACTATGGTCTGCTTCGCCGATGATGTTAATCATCATCTCCATGCCCGATTCTTGGTGACCAGGTAAGGTGCACCAGGCTGGCGTAGCCGTGGTAAATGGCCCGACGGTAATTGTTTCTTCTTCGCCGGTCAATAAATCTTTGCTACCATCGACTCCGTTGACTTTGACGTTGTGTGGCATAGCGCCGACATTTTTGATGTGGAGCGTTACCACTTGGCCGGCGGGGACGTCGATACTGGCGGGCTTGATATACATGTCGCCCAGCTCCAATTCGATAACCACTGTTTCTTCGGCAGACGCGGTATCTGTGGCAGCGCCGGCACAACTGGTTAACCCCATGGCAATTATCAAAATCAGCACCAGCCAAAGGTGTTTTACCATGCTTCCAAGCTTGTTCCCCACGATGTGTGTCTCCATGATTATACTCCTTGGATGCGATTCGATTTAACTATTTTGTAAATCGTTAAGTTGCATACTATACGATTGTGAAATATTTGTCAATAGCAATTTGCAAAAAAATGGTGCAAATAAATGCGATTTTTTAATGTATATTTTGTCTGTGTTAATTGTTTTTATATAAAAACGTGTATAATAGCGCAATTACGTAGGATAATGCGCAAATGGGCGGCGAGTGTGCTGGTAGGAATTATGTTGTTTGGTATACATAATATTAAATCTATAGGATTACAGTATGCGATTAGAAATCACCCGCAAGAGTGATCTTGCGACGCGGGCCATGATCGCCTTGGCCCGCTTGGGCACCAAGACCAAAGCGAGTTTGTTGGCGGAGGCGGTAGGGACGACCACGGGGTTTTTGTCGCAGGTGATGACGCCGTTGGTGGCCAAGGGCTGGGTGCGCTCTGATCCAGGCCCGACGGGAGGCTACACGTGTACCGTAGACCTTGCGGCCATCAGTATCCTTGATGTGATAGAGGCGATCGAGGGTGCCACCGACACCACGCATTGTGTGTTGATTGACCGCAATTGTAGTGAAGCGAGTCCGTGTGCCTTGCACGGGCCATGGAGCAAGGCCCGCCGGCAGCTCCTGAGTGATTTGGCGGATACGCCGTTGGCGAGCATTCATATTCCGGAAGGAACCCGGATTGTATAGCGCCGTGGTATTCTATAGAGAATATCGCTCCACAGGATAATCCTGAGTTGCGCACACAAGGAATAATTGCCATGACCCTACCACTGGAAAATTTACGCGTGCTTGATATGACTCGGGCCTTGACGGGGCCGTATTGTACGCAGATGTTGGGCGACATGGGCGCCGATATCATCAAAGTCGAGCAACCCCATGTGGGTGATAATTCGCGGGCCTGGGGGCCGCCGTTTGTGGGGGGCGAGAGCACCTATTTTTTGAGTATCAACCGCAACAAACGCAGCATCACCCTTGATTTGCGCCACCCAGATTGTGCCGAAATCATGCGGGCCATGGTGGCACAGAGCGATATTGTGATAGAAAATTTTGTGCCTGGTCACATGCAAAAATATGGATTTGATTATGAGGCTTGCACGGCAATTAAGCCAGATATTATTTACTGTTCGATTTCGGGATTTGGCCAAACAGGTCCCGATCATGGTCGGGCGGCCTACGACCAAGTCATCCAAGGGCTGGGTGGCATCATGAGTGTGACGGGGCATGCCGATGGTGACCCGATGCGGGTGGGTATTGCCTTGTCGGACCTGATGAGTGGCATGAATGCGGCCTATGCGATATTGGCAGCGGTGATTCATCGCATGCGCACGGGGATCGGTCAATACATCGACACCTCGTTGTTGTCGGGGCAATTGGCGATGATGTCGTACCATGCAGCGGGCTATTTGGCCACCGGGCATGTGCCACAGCGTACCGGCAATCACAACCCCGAAATCGCGCCGTACGGCGTCTATCAAGCCAAAGATGGCTGGTTTAATTTGGCGGTAGGCACCAACGTGTTGTGGCAACGTTTTTTGGAGGCATTGGGGGCGAGTGCCTTGGCCGATGATCCGCGTTTCGTGAGCAATCACGAGCGTTCGCTGCATTATCGTGAGATGAACGCCGAGCTCAACCAGATATTTATGCAGTACACGGTGCGTGAGCTCCAAGACAAGCTGATTCCGGCCGGAGTACCGATTGGCGAAATCCACGACATGGCCAGTGTGTTTGCCGACCCGCAGGTCAAAGCCCTCGACGAGGTGGTGACCATTGCCCATCCCACGGTGGGTGACATCCGGGTGGTGGGGGCTCCCTATCGTTTGACGGAGACGCCGGCTACGGTGCGCCACCACCCGCCGCTGTTGGGTGAGCAGACCGACGAGATTTTGGCCGAGATTGGCTTTGATGCAGCAAGAATCGCGGCCTTCCATGCCTCGGGGGTGTTGGGATAGGTGCGAGGATGCTACAGGGTGCGAGGCGATGCCATCGCACGTGCGATTCAGGGTGCGAGGATGCTACAGGGTGCGAGGCAATGCCATCGCACATGCGATTCAGGGTGCGAGGATGCTACAGGGTGCGAGGCATGCCATCGGATGAGCGCTCGGGCGCACGCGATGGCTATAGGGTGCGAGGCATGCCATCGCACGTACGAGGCGATGCCATCGCACGTGCGATTTGGCGGTGCG
>CAISXI010000361.1 GCA_903889425.1 uncultured Roseiflexaceae bacterium
ACTTTTTTGACCGAACTTACACCATCGATTAATTTTGGTGTCGCATATGCATTCCCTTGCGATGCAGCTTGTTGCCCGGCACCATCACTCCCGACACCTGCGGCAGTGCCCCAACACTTCACCTCTGCGCTACTCGTCACCACACAATTGTGGTACGACGAAACAGCAAGTTGCTGGATGGTATCAAGATTATTCACTTTTACAGGAATATTGTTCGTGGTGTTCGCTACCCCATTGCCATACTGGGCAAAGTATGAATTATCACCCCAACACCACACGGTGCCGTCTTGTTTGAGGGCACAGTTATGGATGTAACTCGGTCCTAGCATCCCTACATTTGTGACGGTGCTGTTGGGTATCATTTTGTATGTCGTCGTCCACTGTAACGGGCCTGTATCTGCATAACAATAGGCATTCCCATCGGCAGTCACAGCCAAGCACCATGTGCCACGGCCTTTGGGCAGTGCAATCGCATTGGAGATTGTGGTGATACGGCGCGGGGCAGCTTTTTCGACTGCATACCCACTCAGCGTCCCGGCCTCCATGATTTGTGTTGGCAAATCATACCCCCAACACCATACAGAACCCGTACGTTGTAAGGCACAGGCAAAATCCGTTGTCACCTGAATATCGACAATATCCTGCAAGCCCGGCACGATTTCAGGTTCCGGTTTGGTGTAATAGTTGGTAGGGCGGTAATATCCTTCGATACCCCAACAGGCCACACGCCGATCGGTCAGAATGCCACAGAGCTGTTGGAACGACCCATCCAACATGGCGACCCGAGCCGCATAGGGATTGGTCTGCCAAGTCACCCGCACGTCACGGGCAATCCCACGGGGCTGGTAAGTGCCATCACCCAATTGCCCCATGCCGGCTTCGCCCCAACACAGCATGTCACCGTTGGCACGGCGTCCGCAGGCACTGTCTTTACTCAAGGCAACCTGCACAATACTACTGACACTAGTGATTTGCACTGCACTACTACGGCGAGCAGTGGTAGTGCCAGTGGCAATCCAGCTGGCTTCGCCATGGAAAACATGCCCCCAGCACCACACCGTACCGTCGCTCTTGGCCACACAGCTCTGTTCGTTACCCACGCCCAACGACATGCTATCGATGGTATTGCCAATCACAGTTGGAGTGGTTACAACTGCACCACTACGGTTGCCGGTGATACCTGCAGGATGCCCCCAACACGCTACCTGGTTATCGCTGCGAATGACACAGGTATGTTGCCAACCTGCTTGCAGTTGTTTTACGCCACTGAGATCTGCTACTTTCACTGGTGAAAGCGATTCAGCTGTCCCTACATCTCTGCCCAACTGACCAGATTCATTATTTCCCCAGCACCAGACTGTTTTATCAGTTTTGAGGGCACAACTATGGCGCTCACCCACACTTACATGACTAGCACCACTCAATCCAGTCACCAGCATTGATGTCATACGGCGCGTATACGTACCATCGCCTAGCTGACCATACGAGTTATCACCCCAACAGCGCACCTTGCTGTCGGCCAGCACCGCACAATGATGGTTCCCACCACCACTATTGAGTGCCACCGCGTTCGTGATGCCACTAACAAGCACCGGTGTCCAGCGATCGGTGGTGGTGCCATCACCCACGGCACCATTGCTGTTTTTGCCTAGACAAGAGACGGTGCCATTCCCGAGCAGAGCACAACTAGTCAACACACCATTCGAGATGGCGCGCACATCGCGCCAACCATCGACTTCGATAGGCACGGCACTCTGTTGATCCCAACGCCAACTATCACCCCGTCGTCCCCAACAGGTGGCGCGCCCGTCGTCAAGGCGGGCACACATTTGATTGCCGCCACCAACGATTTCGACGGGCTGGGCGAGGTCAGCGGTAAGCGTTATCGGCACATTGGCGACAATTGATTCTTGCCCATCACGACGCTTGTTTTTGTTGGTATCTGCAAAGGTTATGCCCGTAATGGCGTTATCAGGTTGGTAGGTGTATTCGATGATGGATGGAACGTTGTACCCATACGATGCAGTATCATTCCATTGCTTGTTATCTGCATTAATAAAATACAATGCATCTTCATTGCCACTTGTGTTACTCGGTTCACCAGGATTCCACTGTTCGTACCCGGTAATTGCAGCTATATTCATCCCTTTTTCTGGTCCACCTTGCCAGATAAACGGACCACCTGCAGATACCCGTTTGCCACCAAACCACGCACCTTGCCCACCGGCGTGTATTCCCATTAGTTGGGCAATACATTCGTTTTCTACTGCACTGGTTATGGTCGCTAGATAGCCTGGCTGACTACCACGGATACGAGCTTCAGCCGCAGATTTAGCTTGCTCCCACGTGAGTAAATTTAGATTGATTTCGTACTCGTGCACTAGGCCACTTTTGTCGATCCAGCGACAAGCACTCGCCGGATGGGGCTCGCTGAGCATGACGCTGTTAGGTGTAATTGCACTGATGCGTTTAATTTCATCAATGGACAATGGTCGGTCATAGACCATCACGTCACGGAGTGTGCCTTGCATGTAGTCATCGACGTACCGTCCGATATAAAAGTCCGTATTCGGTGTAGGTGCACTTGCTGCAATATTACTCGCCACTTGTTGACCATCGATGGTAAGCGTCCGTTGTTGCGTCGTAACATCATAAGTACATGCATAGTGATGCCACTGAGTAATGTCAAAGGTATTGGGTAACTCGTATGCAACACCGCTCCCATTAAAGGTACAATCAAAGTGTGTTTCTCCCCAATTCAACCCCACCAACACCAAGTTATTAATTGTGACCGAACTTCCTGCCCAGATAACATAGTTATTTTTACCGCCACCTTTACGTTCGTGCGCTGCCCAGTAGCTAATAGCAAACGACTTGTTCGCCAAATCGAGCGTCGTCTGGTGGTAATCATTCACGCCATCAAAATATTGTGCCGCCCCCATAATGGTAGTAGCCTGTACGGGCAATGTGCTCCCCGTGGTGCGGATGCCGTTGAGTGGGTACCATGCGAGTAAGCCGTCTGCATCAACACCATCAATTACATTCACTGGGGTAGTGGTGGGAATCGATGTAGCAGTGCGCACCACCCCACCAGTGGCAGTTGGGCGAATCACGGGGAGTGTAGCGCTGATTTTGCCATCGGCAATATAGACCGTGGTACTTTGTGCGAGTGCTCGCAATTTGTCGGTACTCCCCGATGCGGTGTGCGTCCACGTACCGCTACTCATCCCAGTGGCAATCCCAATCTGAGCATGTTGTGCCGTAGCAAAACGACAGGGACGACCACACGAGTTTTCGCCATACGTCCATTGAATCGTGTCGTAGGTAAACGTCACCGTGGTAATATCAGCGGTTTGAGCACGGATCTGTAGTTGAAATGAATTACTCAGAAAGACACGACTCGTCTGTGGGTATGGACGCACATCATCCCATGTAATAGTCACTTGTCGATTTACTAGATCTTTGGCAACCCAGACCCGGTTAGAGCCAGTGCTTTTGGAGCCAGTGACCGGACGAATTGATGTGTTGCGGGTATCTACGTCGGCGGCAAAGGCAGCGATGAGTGGCGCGCCCACCCACTTCGTGAGTTGTGGCAAATTTTGGGGCAACGTCTGAATATCGCCAAGCGCAACAACACCATCATTTGCAACACTCAACACCGAACTCGTTGTGGTACCAATCTTTAGCCCACGGGTAAAAACATCGCTGACATCGATTTTTTGCAAGAGGTCATCACCTTGAGGTAACACCGTCGAGCCAAAACCAACCACGCCACCAAAGTCTTTGCGGAGTGACTTGGGACTTTTCGTGGTAATCGTTGACACAATCCAATCACGAATGGGGGTACTCGTCACATCGATGAGGGCTGCTTGGGTGTTTTCGGCACAGGCATGATACCCGAATTGAGTCTTGGACAGACTTAGTCCAAAGAGCACCATTTGCCCGTTCACAGAACTCACGAGCGGCGCACCTGTATCACCCGAACAGACATCTGTTCCTACCTGTGGCGGATCAGCACACCACAACGTCGCACCCACAAACCCCGGTAATGTGCATGCTCCATCACTGATAATCTGCATAGGTGCGACCCGCAACTGCTCAGCACCTTTGGTAAACGGTGTGGAAGTACCACGGGTAGTAGTCACAACAGGTGTTTTTAGCGGGGGACGCGTGGCTGTTGGAATAATGCGCAGATAGTCACCAAACGAGGCAATTAGCGGTTGACGTTCTGCATTCATGTCATCACTTGGCTGTGCGATTGGCATTGGCATGATGCCCACATTTAATCGTGCTGGCGTCTTTAGTTTGAGTAAGACAACCCCATATGCCGGATCGGGAACGTTACTGCTATACACCATCGACGGATGGGCAATAATTTCGTCTACATTGATCTTTGTTTGCGCAGTCGTATTATAGATATTCGCTAATATGGGATCAGGCTTACATACGGTGTAGCACCCCAAATCTACGGTTACACTACTCTTATTTACGAGAGTTCCTATTGGATCGTTCTTTGGATTACGTGCCACCAGACAAAATGCGGTGGTCACTACCCACTCTGGGTGAATCAAGGCTCCATTGCACCGACGGCCTGAGATAGTAACATACGCATAGCCACCGACTGCCACAGTATCTGCGGGAGCACCGCCAATCACGCGTGGTTGCGCAATACGAGGTAAGGCTGCATCAGATTTCGCACGCACTGGTGGCGTTTGGTTACTAAATCCGAACGAAAAGCAAAGTACGATGGTAAACAACAACATTAATGTGCGAAGTGACGGCATAATCCACCTCTATTTTTTCCTTCTACAATAAACATTACCGATAATTTATGCGTATTGGTGCGTCAGAATTGGCGAATTTATGCCATCCATCCACACAAAGTCGCCGCATACAACCCTTTTTCGAAAACAAGCGTGAAGTGAAGAAAAAGCTACTGAACACCGCTCCAACTTAAGGTCGTAACTAACTGCAACATTTAGTTAAAACACCATACACGCAAAAACATCACGGTGCCGGATAGGTATACTCAATCACGGATTTAATCGCTGCAGTGCTTCGTAAATCATTCCAGCTATACAAATCGAGATTGGTTGTGCCATTAAAGTTAATCGCATCTTCAACGCCACCAACGTTATTAGGCTCGAAACCAGACCAGCGATTATATGTCATGTTATCAAGGATGAATTGCCCCCGTTCGGGACCTGCTTGCCACATAAATGAGCCACCGGCACTCACACGCTTGGCACCCATCCATGGGCCAGAGCCACTATTGCCATTATTCAAGCCTGCAGTAGCGTTTATCAAATCCACCACACATGTATTCTCGGCCGCAGTGGTGACTGTTGCTAAGTACCCACGCTGCCCACCACGGGTGCGCGATTCTGCCACAGCTTTGGCTTGATCCCAGGTGAGCAAGGTATGATTGATTTCGTACTCGTGGATGTTGCCACCGCCATCGCGCCAGCGACAATTATTGGCCATATCTGGCATCGTCACCATCACGCTATCAGGCGTAATTTGGGCGAGTCGCTGGATTTCGGCCGCTGGCAAATCACGCGTATACAAAAACAAATCACGAATGCCCACCTTGAAGTAAGACACAAAATTCGAATATGACCGATACACTGTCGCCAAAAACGCATCACTATTCCCGATAAAACCACGGGGAGCGGGTTGTGTCGCAACTCTGACACCATCGATGTACAAATGCCGCTCACGGAGGGCATTGTTAAAGACACAGGCATAATGGTGCCACTGTGTGCGGTCAAACGATGCAGGTGGCACATATTCAGCAACCGACTGATTAAGTTCATAAAAAGCGCAGATGAACTGTCCGGTAGGACGAAATCCAATATGGAGTACGGAGTCTTCAGCGATGATACTGCCGATACTGAGTGCGTATCGACTAACGTTGAGCGGCGCATCGTACTTGGCCCATACGGCAATCGTAAATGATTTATTGGCCATATCAGCGGTAAATTGCTGATAATCGTCAATACCGTCGTATTGTTGTACCACACCAAGTACGCTCGTCGCTTGTAACGGCAGTGTACTGCCGGTATTACGAATACCATTGAGTGGATACCACCCCAACAGTCCGTCTGTATTACTCGCACCGAGTGCAGTGGCCGTCGGTGTGACGGTACCAGTGGCAGTCCGCGTCGCAGTCGGCTGGGCAGTCATCGTCTGGCGCAGACTTGTCGTCACGCTACGATTGACGAAGTCCACGCGCTCGTCACGCTGATCGGGCCATATCATCACCCGCTGGGAACTAGCGGTGCCGTGGGTAGTGCTCTGCACCGTGTAGATCCCAGGCGCTAGCCCAGCAAATGAGTAGTTGCCTTGGCTGTCAGTGGTGGTGGTATAGGTGCGGGCAGTTTCGCCGGTGCCGGTGGTATATTCGACCAGCGCGCCGATTGGGTCGTTGACTGACTGATCATCCCACGTATTGCGTTGGATGTGAGTACCATACGGGAACACCATACGAGTGTAGTCCCAGTTCGTGGGTGTAGTACAATTGGGTTTGCAGCCGCTATGACTGAGTGTTTGGAACTGACTGAACCCTGCTTGTGGGTAGTTTGTGCGCTGTATCTCACGAAATGTCGTACCAGCCTCTGGTCCGGTCATCCACTTCCACGTTCCCTCACTATCGGCATCGCTACCGCCCAACCAGCGCGCAGGGTACCAGCCATTTAAACCAGAATTAGTGTTATCTTGGCGTAACAACAACTGATGCACACAACGGTTTTCTTCGGGGGACGTAATCGTCGCCAGGTAGCCGTTGTTGCCACGCCAGGTACGGGCGGCTGCGATATCACGCGCCTGTGTCCATGTCAAAGTACCACTCAATGATTCATAGGAATGGCGGCGCCCTTGCCAATCGACCCATTCACAGCCTTGATTGACGTTGGCTTGCCACGGCTCGCTGATAGGGCGGGGAATCCAAGTAGTAGTTTTAGATCCATTACCAAGCGTACCAGTATTTCCATACCCCCAACATTTCATCGTTCCATCACGCACAATCACACATACGTTAAAGTATCCCGCATGCACTTCTACGGCATCATTAATTCCCACTAACTGCCAGGGTGTCACAGAACCTTCCGGCGATGTAAATGGTTCACCATTCCATTTTTTCATTCCCCAACACCACACCGTACTATCAAACTTGATGGCACATGAGGTAAATCCACTCGAAATTTTGCGAACATTTACTAGTCCGGGGATTGTAACCGGAGTGGCATATTCGGAGACACCTCGAGTTCCTGCATCACCACCGTTTGTGCCATCAATAAATAATGCTTGGCCCCAACACTTGACTGTAGAGTCTGCTTGTAACACACACACATGGTAATTCATCGTACCAATTTGCTGAATATTGGTAAATGCATTCACTTTTTGTGGTTGAGCGGTTTGAATATTTGCAATACCATTACCAAGTTGCGAAAAATAGGTATTGTCGCCCCAACACAAAATATCACCACTACTTTGTTTAAGATAACAACTTGACAAACCAGCATGATCTACAGACCCCACATCACTATTTATGACACTTCCACTCGGAAGTCGGTATATGCCAATATCACAACAAGTGGGAGTATCGTTTTTGTAGCAACTCACCATACCCGTTGACGCAGTAAAACATCGAATTCCACCACCATGCGATAATGCAATCACATCACGTTGTACATGCATCTGCGGAATATCTGTAGTAAGTACGCCATTCACAAATTGACTAGCCACCATCCGAGTCCCCCAACACCACACCGTTCCATCTCGCTTCAACGCACAACTATTTCCATTGTCGCTCGCAAGATCGACCACATCAGTTAAGCCTAGTACGATTCCTGGTTCAAGTGTAGTTTTTGGATCACTTGACCACCAAGGATGGGTGCTTCCCCAACAAGCAACCCTGCGGTCTGTCAATATTACACATATTCCATATGCCCCTGTAGTTTGTACAAATGCCACACGCGCCGCATACGGATTGGTCTGCCAGGTCACCCGCACATAATTTGCAATCCCACGTGGCTGGTAGGTGCCATCACCCAACTGTCCCACACTCGCTTCACCCCAGCACAGTACATCACCGTTGGAGCGGCGGCCACAGGCACTACTCGCACTTTGGCTGACCTGCACGATGCTACTCAGGCTGGGCATCTTTACCGCACTACTGCGGTGTGTCGTGGTAGTACCTGTAGCTACCCAGCCAGCTTCACCGTGGAATACGTGACCCCAGCACCACACCGTACCATCACTTTTGGCGACACAGCTCTGTTCGTTGCCCACACTCAACGACACACTATTGGTAGTATTGGCAATCACCGTCGGCGTAGTCACGAATGCGCCACTACGGTTACCGGTGATGCCAGTGGGGTGGCCCCAACAGGCCACTTGATTATCGCTACGGATGACACAGCTGTGTTGTGTCCCTGATGCTATTGCTTTGACACCACTCAAGCCTGTAATCTGACGTGGAGTAGCAGAATCAGACACACTTATATTTGCCAATTGCCCTGTATCATTACTGCCCCAGCACCAAACGGTACCGTCACTCTTGCGCGCACAAGTATGCCGTTCACCGACACTCACTTGTACTACGCTATTCAATCCTGTTACCGTTACCGGAGCAATACGACGTGCATCATAGGTTCCATCACCAATCTGCGCAGACGTATTATCCCCCCAACACTTGACCGTGCCGTTGGCTAGCACCGCACAGTGGTGATAACCACCACCACTACTCAATGACACCACATTGCTCAGACCACTTACTGTCACGGGCGTCCAACGGTCGGTGGTAGAGCCGTCACCCACGGCACCGTTGCTGTTTTTGCCTAGACATGACACGGTACCGTTACCCAGCAAGGCACAGCTGGTAAAGAGCCCGTTAGAAATGGCACGCACATCACGCCAGCCATCGACCTCGATGGGCACGGCACTCTGCTGATCCCAGCGCCAAGTATCACCCCGCCGCCCCCAACACACCGCCTGCCCGTCGTCGAGGCGCACACACATCTGGTTGCCACCACCGACGATGTCGATGGGCTGGGCGAGGTCGGCGGTCAGGGTGATGGTCTGATTGGCGGCAC
>CAISXI010000362.1 GCA_903889425.1 uncultured Roseiflexaceae bacterium
AGCGAGGCGCTCATCGATATTCCTTCGCGCCGGCGCAACACATACGAGCGCAACACCTCGCCGGCGCGGGCGGGGTAGACGTTGTTACCCATATAGCCGATGACCACCACCGGCCACAAACGCCGCATCGAGACGGCGGCGATGGGGCGCAACATGGCCTGCCAGCGCCAGGTGCGGATGACCACGGCGATGGTATAAACAGCCACCGCAGGGATAATCCACCAGTAGTTGACTGACTGTACCACCGTCCAGAAATCAGCGAAATTTAACCCTTGGAAGGCAATATACAGACAAACGGCACTTATAATCAGCCCAATCCACAATCGTAGCTTTTTCACGCATTCCTCACACAATAGGTCATTTGATGTATGCTACAGCCATCTTAAACGTCAACGCGGGCAGTGTCAACGGTAATCGCCTACGGATGATCGTCGATACCGACAACAACCGGCCCACGGCGCCCACGGCGGATCGTCGATACCCAACGGGTAAGGGCGATTATTCCACGGCTATGCCGTGGCCAATCGCCCACTGATCTGACATCGGACACCACAATAATCAAAAAGCATCTCTGCGCCCGCTGTGTGCGCTGTGCGAGATAACGACAATCCTCTCACACGGCCGCGATCGGTCGGATGCGCCGACTAACCAAGACGGCACCAACCGATACAACAGCCGCGACCACGTAGAGCATACTGATACCGTAAAATTGCAATACCGCCGCGAGTACCCACGATCCGATGCCAATCCCCAAATCAAATGCCAAATAAAATGCTGCGGTGGCCCGACCCCGTTCGGGGACACGGTCAACGTGGATTGCGATGAGGGCTGGGTGCGACAAACCGCCGCCACTGGCGGTACAGGCCGCAGCCAGTATCATCATCCACAGGCTATCAGCGCGGGCAAAGAGGAGCATCCCTACGGCAGTTAGCCCGGCCGCGGGGATGAGCACACTGCGCCGGTCCCCGCCATCGATGAACTTGCCACTCAAGAGCCGCGTTGCAATGATGGCGATGCCGTAGCCAACGTAGATGGGGCCGATGAGGGTGATGCCCCGCCGTTCGGCGAGCAGTGGTAGATATTGGAAGTAGGCGCCGAAACCCACCCCAAAGCAAAACGTCGTGAGCATGGCCGGCCAGATGACCCGTGGGTATGTGAGGAGATTCGGCAATGCGGTCACCGTATTACTTGGCGCATGGGCCGGGATAATGCGCCAGATGACCAGACCTGCCACACAGGCTGCCACACCGCTGGCCACAAACGCGCCACGCGTGCCGATGCTGGGCAAGACGGCACTGATGATGAGTGGCACGATGGTGATGGCGATGTTGGCTGCGGTGCCGTAACGTGCGATGGCGGTACCACGCTGGGCAGTCCCTACCATCCCCGATACCATGGCAGTGGCAGCCGTGGTGAACGCCACATAGCCAGATGCTTGGAGCAGGCGTAGCACAAACAGCACCGGCACCGATGTCGTTAGCCCGACCAAACTACTCCCACAGGCCAATGCCACCGTGCCGTAGACGATGATGGGGCGCACCCCAAAGCGGTCACTTAGCATTCCTGCAAAGGGCCGGCCGATGAGTGAGGCAATCCCAAATGCCCCCATCACGACACCGATGTGCCAATCCGAGATTCCTTCGGCCTGCATGTAGAGCGGTAACGGGATGATGAGTGCGTAAAACGCAGCAAAAAAGCAGACGGTGGCGACAAAAGCTGCCCAGAATGCCCGCTGTGTGGCACGGTCCATTGGCGCTCCTTGTTTATCGGTATAGAGATATCATTCGGTGTGCAATTGATTTTTACGAGTATAGTGATTACATAGATAAGTGTCAATATAGTAAGGGCGATTATTCCACGGCTATGCCGTGGCCAATCGTCTATAATCGTATTGATGGGTCATACCACATATCGCCCGTTCTCCAAATAATGTAAAGGACTACAATGGGTATCTCAATTGGGTTCATTTTCCCCAATCAACTGTTTGATACGGTGCCGATTGCAGCGTATGTCGACCAGCTTTTTTTGATTGAATATACCCTTTTTTTGGGCGAAAAAAAGAATATCACCAATTTTCATCAAAATAAATTAGTGTTACATCGAGCGTCAATGAAGTCGTATTATGAAAACGAATTATCTCGCTTTGATGCACATTATATCGACTATGCCCAGTCAGATTTTGCAACTATTTTTGGCAAATTCACCGATGTCACAAAAATAGTGACCTATGAACCAAAAGATTTTTTACTCGAGAAACGCATAAAAAAACATTGCCAAGATGCGCTGATTGCATTCGAATTTATTCCCAATCCGGGGTTTTTGACCCCACCAGAAATATACAATGAATACTTCCAAAACCGTAAATATTTTATGACCCCTTTTTATATCGAACAACGCAAGCGCTTGCATATTTTGGTCGATCAAAAGGGCAAACCACTGCATGATAAATGGACATTTGATAGCGAAAATAGACAGAAGCTGCCCAAAAACGTCACGGTCCCCTTACCGCAATTTTTTGGGCAAAATCAATATGTGGCCGATGCCAAAACATATGTCGCCCAGCATTTTGCGCACAATCTAGGGGACACGAATCATTTTATCTACCCCACCACCCGCCAAGAAGCCCAAACCGCCGTGCAGGTTTTTTTGGCAGAGCGATTCGCCCAATTTGGGCCGTATGAAGATGCAATTTCTACGAGCCATGCGTTTAATTTTCATAGTCTGTTATCTGCGTCGCTCAATATCGGCCTGATTACCCCCCGTGAAGTAGTGGACGACACACTCCA
>CAISXI010000363.1 GCA_903889425.1 uncultured Roseiflexaceae bacterium
ACACCAAGTCGAACAACGCATCCGCTGGCAGATTGACATGCCAGCGGCGGTAGTCGAGCTCAGTGGGGTTATCGACCGCCTAACCACGACCCAGATTATCGACTTCAAAACTGACCTCGATAGCGCCGGTATCAGCGCACGCCATGGCGACCAATTACGCTTGTATGCCCATGCTATCAGTCAACAACAAACCGCGAGCCAGCCCATCGACCTCGTGGTCTATCATGTGCGTAGTGGTGAGCAAATCGCCATTGCCAATGATGCTCATGCCATGCACCAGACTATGCTTCGTTTGGAAAAAGCCGCCCAGCACATCGTGAATAGTGACTATCCAGCCGTCCCACGTGCCGATTACTGTAGTCATTGCCCGGCACGGGTGATGTGTCCCGAGGGAAGTTTGAAGTAGGAAGCTTGAAGTCGGAAGTGAAGTCGGAAGTGAAGCAGTGTAGAGACGCAGCCTGCTGCGTCTCTACACTGCGTCGCTACACTGCGTCTCTACTACGATACCGGATGCAACAACGCCTGCACAAAATCCCCTTGCACAAATTGGCCAATCCCTTGGTGTTGCAACGCCATTGGTACGGCCCACATCACCATATTGGAATAATAATCTTCGCCCCACACCGGCAACCCCGTCTCGGCATTTATCAGGCACCATTGATTCCACGGCGAGCGGCTAGTAATCGCCACGGCCGCATATATCCGGCGCGCAATCTCGAGCCCAGTTTCGCGCTGGCCGTGGTAGATAAAGGTCATGGCCGCACACAAGTTTTCACCCACAAAAATCTGCTTGGCAAAGTCTGTCTCGGGGTCGATGGTCACCTCAAAAATCGACGTTTTGGTGCGGTCGCGTGAATCATAGCGCTGCCCCGTCGCCGTGGCCCCATTGACCAACCCATGGATAGTACTTTGCATATTGAGGCGCTGTACGGCGTGTAGTGCACTATCCACCTGGGCACTAGGCAATACGTCCGCCAAGCCCGCCACTCTGACACACCACTGCGCCATCAATTGATTGCCCAGCGACACATCGCTGTGCGTTCCCTCGCCACTGGTGTTTGCCGGATCGTGCCACAGCCGGTAATACTCGCCCGTCCAAAGCTTTTCTTGATAGGCAGTCTGACCACGCACCAGCCACTCGCTACATTCGTCCGCAAAGTCACTATCACCCATCGCCGTCGCCAGCGCTTGCCCCGCCCGCAACGTCGCCAACCACGTCCCTGCCACATACGCCGACGTGCCCCACCATGGCCAAATATCATAAAACTGATTGGCGGGCCAAAGTTGCCCCGGTTGCACGTGGGCTTGGTCATTGACCAAACCATCGTCGTCGTCATCAAGCGTGTATTGATAGCGGATGGCGGCTTTGGCCGAAGCATAAAACTGCCCCAATTGCGCATGGTCATTGGTACGCGCAAACAAACGATAGACCTGCTGGGCGTATTGCCCCGGATTCAAGGGGTGCTGGCAATGGTAGCGGGGGTCGCGCATCGACGTCCCGCCACCATACGAAAAGGGGATTTCGCCGTCGGCAATTTGGAAGTGCCGAAAAGCTGCCAGCACTCCTGCTTCGAGTTCGGGATAAAAAAACAAAATGGGGAAGTGGCCATGCATGCGACAAACCATCGTTTCGGTGATGGGACAGCCCAAATGACTCTCGTTGTGGGTGAACCAGCCCTCCACACCCCACCATTCGTCTTTACGGGTTTTGGCGATCCAGATGGAGTTTTTGGCCAGACTATACAGGCTCTGCACCAGCCCGTCACATAGCCAATCTGGCATTCCACTGGTATAAATCACCCGTTGCCACGCCAGCACCCGCGTGGTCAATTCGCTAAACCGTTGCCAGGCCTCACTCGCAACCGCCTGCACACTGGCATAGCGCACCCCATACTGATGCACGTGTGCTTCGTTGCCGCTATCGCGCCAATGGGGCGCATACCACGCCAGCACCACCCGTACGCGCTGAGATTGGTGGGGTGCGAGCGGACAGGCAATCCGCCCCGTCAATGGGCCATCATCAGCCGCCACCACCACCCCATCACCATACAACGTCACCTGTGCGGCCTTACTGTTTTTTGATTGGGGCGGTGTAATCACCAAGGCAAGATCGAGGGGTTGATCGCTGGTATTGCTGATTTCAATTTCAAATAACGTGGCCGGAATGTTGCTGGCCACCGCATCCCCCAAAATCAACGGCGTCACTGCCCGAATACCCAGCGTAAAGGGTTGATTGGCGAACGTGCACACCATATCGGCAACCGGAAAGTGCCCCCAATAGGCGATATCGGCGGTCGACAGTGGCACACTATAGTGGTTATTGACCTGGACCTGTAGCCATTCTTTGAAGTCACGACGGGGAGGGACGATATCATTGAAAATCGAGCAGAGGCCGATTTTGCCCGTGCCTTCCAACGTAAAATAGCCAGTCCCCAAGCCACCCATCGGCACGCCACTATCGAGGCGGTGGCCATCGTACACCACCCCAGGCACCGGCGCGGCAAATCCATCAGCCACAATCGTCGTCCACTGATTACGCAGTCCATTCGCATCAAACGGCCACATTGCCATTGTGCAATCCTTTCAGCATTCCGCTACTACTCTGCTTATGCCCGTTTGGGGCGTAGGGGGCGCATCGGCCAAATTTCACCACGGAAGCGCGTGAGTACCGCCAACGCCGCCGCATCATCGTGCAAATAACGCTGCAAGTGCACCAACATTCCCGGGCTCACGCCAAATTCCGTCAGTGCTTCTTGCAAGGCTTCGGCGTCGGTTTGGGCGCTGGCCAGGATTTGTTCACTGGCCGCCAGTTTCATTTCGTAAACAAAACGGGACGGCGTCGCCGATGGCAACGCATCCCTTCCCAATCCGGCCGCCGGCAATGGCACACCGATGGTGAGCAATTGCTTGGCGCGCGTAATCGCCACATAAAACAAGCGCCGCTCTTCTTCGATGGCATCAGAGCCCGCCGGCACTGACTGCGGATCATTGCGGTCGAATACTTCGGGCGAACTGCCGTGCGCCGGCGTGTAGCCTTCGAGCGCCGCCGGTATCAACACATGCTCGTATTCCAGCCCTTTGGCACGGTACACGGTGGTAAACAACACCTGCAGGGCTTCGTCGGCTTGACCAGCCGTGGCATCAAAGCCTGCCAACCAACCACAAAAATCATTGGCGCTGATTTGCAAATGCTCCACCACGGCAATCAAATGGCGCACCGCAATACTGCGCTCGGCCGCGGCTTCACCCCGCCCATAGGCCCGCACAAAGTGTTCGTCGAGGCGCAACTGTTGGCTCAGAGTGCTCAACAATTCGTAGCCACTGGCTTGGTCACGCAACAAGCGCCCCAATTGCTCAAACAAAATCAACAAGTCGGTAATGCGTTCACGGGCCAACAACGAAATCTCGGCTTGTTCACTCAGGCGCGTCAACATCATCCGCAATGTATGCGCTTGGGCACTATCTTCCCGTACCGCCTGTTGCAACACCTCGCGTTGCAAACCGCGCATGGGCGTGTTGGCGATGCGGATAAAGCGCGTGGCGATTTCTTCGTTAAGGGGCGTGTCGAGTGCCATCAGCGTCGCCACATAATCTGCCAGCAAGGTGTGTTCACGCCGTTGATAAAACGGACCACGCCCGAGGATGCGGTAGGGGATTTTGCGGAGCAGACAGGCGATTTCGAGTGATTGCAACTGCCCCAGCGTCCGCCCCAACACCACCACACTGGTGGGCGCATGCATACTACACCACGCCACCAATTGATCACACAGCACATCGTCGATAATCCCGGCTCGACTACTGCGGTCTTCACAGATTTGCACGTTGGTGGTGGATTGCCAGTCTGCCGCCACCAAATCTTTGGCAAAGCGCACTTTGTTGCGCACAATCACGTTGTGGGCACATTGCGCCAACAGTGGCCCAAACCGGAAGCTCTGGGTGAGCGGGTAATCGACAATCTGGCGATCTGCCAACCCCGCCCCAAACCGGCTAAGCAGGTAATCTGGCCGGGCACCGCGCCATTCATAAATCGTTTGATCGTCGTCACCTACCACCATCACATCGGCGCTGGTACCGGCCATTTTGGTCACCAACAGTTGTTGACCAAAGTTGACATCTTGGTATTCATCGACAATCAATACCCGCATCGCCCCGGTGACTTTGCGCCAAAATTTGGGCTGCTCGTCGGCTAATTGAATCAACAACGGCACAAAATCATCGAAGCCCACCGCACCATAACCCAGTCGCATTTCTTCGTAGCGGGCATACACCAACGGAATATCGCTACTGGTGGCATGCGCCGCTCTGTCACTCCCCGCCGGGATGAGTGCCGCCTTCCACAGCGTAATCGCCGCCGCCACTGCATCGACATCCACCGCGCCATCTTCGACCACCCCTTCTTGCACCAGCGATTGGATGGCGCGGTGCATCATCAAGCGCGAGCGGTCGGTTTGCTCGTCAAGCCACCATTCTTTGGGCTCTTCGATCAGTTGCTCACCGATGGCTTGTTTGAACCAGCGATAGGCAAATGAATGGAAGGTATCGACCCGCGGTTGGTCAGCTTTGTCGGTGAGGAGCGTGGCAATCCGTTCACGTAATTCGTTACGGGCCAAGGCATTGTAGGCAAACACCCGCACGCCGCGGGGGTCGACCCCTAATTCTTTGATGAGGTGAGCCACGCGGAGCACAATGGTGGTAGTTTTGCCACTGCCGGCCACAGCCAGCACCCGGGCATGTTGGCGGAGCGGGTGGGCGATGATGGCGAGTTGTTCACTCGTAGGTGGTGGTATTTGCATATTTTTCTGGTAAAAACGCCGCCCCACGGAGGTGAGGCGGCGTCACGGGCGCAGGGATAATTAATCGACCAATGAGCGCAAGTAGCGCACTGATTTAACAAAACCTTCGTGCGGACCAAAGGCGTCGTCTTCGTGCTCAACCGAAATCACGCCGTCGTAGCCCACTTGGCGCAAGGTGGTCAAGAACTCACCCCAGCGGATGCGGCCATAACCGGGCAACACGTAGCGCCACCAGCCATCGCCGTTTGAACCGACCCGGGCGCGACGAGTGGGGTTGACCCATACGTCTTTGGCATGCACATGGAAGATACGCTTTTGGAATTCGCGCACACCATCGATGTAGTCGATTTCTTGCCAATCGAGGTGTGATGGGTCGTAGTTGAGGCCCATATGCTCGTCAGGGAAGACTTCAAACAAGGTCTGGAAGTGCTCGAGATTCTGCAAATTGGTGGCATACCAGTTTTCAAACATGATTTTGACGCCGGCTTCTTTGGCCAGGTTCATCATGGGGGTCATGTGTTCAGGCATGTCTTCACGAATCGTCTGGAGCCGGTTTTTGCCTGGAGTGGGGAAGCCGGCAATGGCGCCGACCAACTCAACGCCCAATTTAGGAGCCAGTTTAATGGCAGCCGGAAAGACTTTTTTGGACATCGCCAAATGCTCGGGGGTCACGCCAGTCATCATGGTGTGCCAGTAACAGACAATGCTCGACAACGTAATGTTGTGCTTGGCCAACAAATTGTTGAGTGAGGCAATGTCGCTATCAGTCACCGTCAAGGCATCAAAATTACCGCCAGGACCAACGTCGAGTTCGATTTGTTGTACCCCGATTGACGCCGCCCATGGGATGAGTTTGTCGAGCGGCTCGCGGCTTACGGGTGCGGTCAAAATACCAACCTTCATGGAAAAACCCCTCTCTGACGATACCTAATCTGCGACCACGGCCACGGGTTGGCCATGTTTTGCCGAAGCATATATAGCATCCATTAGTCGTGCCTGCCGCAAACCCAACAATGCTGGGCTGGGGGAAGTGGCACGCCCAAGAATACACTCACGGAAGTTTTCTTGGATGGATTGCGTGGTGGGCACTGCGGGGTACTTAATCATTTGGCCATCTTGCCAATGCTCCATCGTACCACCATAAATGCTGGTTTTGACGCTTCCACCCGTCCCTTGGATATAGATTCCCTGCTCAAATACCGTGGCATCACCACTGACTGCGGCGCTGCCCAACGTGCCATCGGCAAAGCGCATCACGACCGTACCGGCAATGTCGACCGCTTCACCTTTGTTGTTGACACAGGCATAGACTTCTGTCACCGATTGTCCCGACAAATACAACATGGCGTTGAACATATGCGCGCCACTGTCATACAAATTACCGCCACCCGATTGGACCGGGTCACTGCGCCAAGTGCCTTTTTGGGTTTGGATCCAAGGCTGGGCACAGACACCCGTCACTAGCGATAAATTGCCAAGTTTGCCAGCGGCAATGGTATCGCGGATATATTGGAATTCGCAAGTAAACGGGCCAGGGAAGGCCACCGACAAGATTTTTTTGGTCTTATCAGCATGCTCGATCAACGCCAAGGCATCTTCGGTATCGATCACCATTGGTTTTTCAACCAACACATGTGCCCCGGCATTCATGGCATCGATGGTTTGTTGGAAGTGTTGATTATGCGGGGTCACAATCACCACACCATCGAGGCGTTCGTTTTTGAGCATTTCGCGATAATCGTGGTAGGTGGTGGGGAGGGTGGTTTTGTCCGAGACCGTTTCGCGGATAAATCGCTCGAGGTTATCGGCAGATGGTTCGGCCAAAGCCGCAACCTGGACACCCGGCAACGCATCAAACATGCGCCCATGGTGTCGGGCCATACCACCACATCCAATAATTCCAATGCGTACTGTGTCACTCATACGAGCCTCCTTGCTCTTCACGTCTTCGTGGTTCTATGGTAGCACATTCTTGTCAATCTAGTGGTACTTATCACACAAAAACGACTCCGAGATGCAGTCCATCTCGGAGTCGTTTTTGCAGCACCCGAGGATTTTTTGGCGGGCATTTCGAGCTTGATGTCGTTCAATGG
>CAISXI010000364.1 GCA_903889425.1 uncultured Roseiflexaceae bacterium
CGCAGACCATCAAGCCGCCAGCCATCGCGGAGCACGCGCCAATCGAGCAAACTTTGCCATCCCGTCATGGGAGTATCCAAAAACTGATCGGCGCTCAAATCCCATAATTGCTGGGAGTATTGCATAAACCGCATGAAATTCCCTACGTCACGCGGATTGATTGCCGCTATACTTTGGATGAGTGCCGGCAACGACGCCATGGCATCAAATCGTGTGCCATCCGCCCACATATAGCGACAAGCCGACGGCAATGCCACCACATCAAGCTCGGCAGCTAAAGAACTGCCGGCGGCCTGCAATAAATCGTCGAGGACCCATGGCATCGTCAAAAGCGACGGGCCGATATCCCACACAAATCCTTGGTCACGCACAATATTGAGTTTGCCACCCACGTTTGGGCGGGCTTCAATCAACGTGGTGGGGCGCCCTGCTACCGCACAGCGAATGGCAGCAGCCAGCCCACCCAATCCCCCACCAACCACTACCACACGCTCTGACTGTCGCATAATCACTCTTTGTTCAACAGCACTTCCGTCAAAACCGTATTATACCAAGACATACACCGCATATCACGCCAAATCATTCGCAGTCATCATGCAATCGCTATGGTACTGTAGGAAACGTATGCGTATGAAATAACGCAACGAACATTACTTGCAAAAAATAGTTTGGTTGCACAAAACAATTTCATCTCCACCCAATCTTTATCATAACTCAACAAAAACCACATATAATAAAGGAACGAATAGTGCGTATTATTCATCTTTATAGCGTGTCTAAAAGACAATGATTCAACCAGAAAGGATTACCACATGAAATATCGTGTACTTTATCTGTTGGGAATCGCCTGCCTGCTCGCCGCCTGTGGTCGCGGACCAAGTAGTGATCAACCGCCACCAGCCAAAAACCGCGCCAAAGTCGCAACCGCTGTCGTCGTGCAACCTACCGTACGGTCATTGCCTAGTAATAACACCAATAGTGCCAAACCAGCTACCACCAATGCCCAAACCGTCAATGTCAAAGCCGAATTGTGGGCTGATAATTGGTTTGCGCTCTATCTCGATAACCAACTCATCAAAGAAGATTCCGTACCGATTACCACGGAGCGCTCGTTTAATGCAGAGACTGTCACCTTCCCTGCCACCTATCCCATGCATTTCAACGTCATCCTCAAAGACTACATCCAAAACGATACTGGTCTCGAGTATATCGGCACTGATCGCCAACAAATCGGCGATGGCGGATTTATTGGCCAATTTACCGATGCCGATACTGGTGAAATGATTGGTGTCACCAATGAATGGTGGAAGTGTACCGTCATCCACACTGCACCTCTCGACAATGCCTGTGCCACCGAAGCCAATCCTGTCGCCGGTCAAGGCGCCTGTGGCTTCACCGCACTCCCCGAACCCACCGATTGGAAGTCGCCCACGTTTGACACCAATAGCTGGGTGGCAGCCTCGTTGTATAGTGCCGACCAAGTGAGCCCCAAAGATGGCTATGACGCGATTACATGGAAGCCAGAGGCCAAATTCATTTGGGGATCAGACCTCAAAACCAATAATACCGTGCTCTGTAGCGTGACCGTGTATAAACCCTAGCGAGTCATCGCGCCAATCCAACACCGCCGTTTTATCACCAGATAGCGGCGGTGTTTTGTTTGCCAAATTCACCCCGCTCGCCTATTTTTCAGTATCAGAAAAATACACGCAAATATCTCACAGCACACATCAAGATATCAGTGCGCATACATTTAAAAGCAATTATGGACAAAATAATGCTATCTACATATATTCTTTATCGCACCTAAATATAAACCGATATAATAAAGGAACGAATCGTACCCGATTTTCATCTTTATACTGTGAATGAAAAGCTGATTAAACCATATGGAAAGGGCGCCATGAACTATCGTGCATGCTACATATTATTGGGGATCGCATGTCTTCTGGTTTCCTGTGGTGGTGAACTTGGCAGTGTCCCTCCCCCAAATTACAAAAACCGTGCCAAAGTTGTTACCGCAGTTGTCGCACAAGCCACTGCACGGGTAGCTCCAAGCAACAATTCCAGCACCTCGAGTAATTCCACCCAATCGAGCAACTCACAATCAATCAATGTCAAAGCCGAATTGTGGGCAGATAATTGGTTTGCGCTCTATCTCGACGACCAACTCATCAAAGCAGATTCGGTACCGATTACCACGGAGCGCTCGTTTAATGCAGAGACTGTCACATTCCCTGCCACTTATCCCATGCACTTCAATGTGGTCCTCAAAGACTACATCCAAAACGATACCGGGCTCGAATATATCGGCACCGATCGCCAACAAATCGGTGATGGCGGATTTATTGGCCAATTTACGGATGCCGATACTGGTGAAATGATTGGTGTCACCAATGAATGGTGGAAGTGTACCGTCATCCACACCGCCCCCCTCAACAACGCCTGCGCCACCCAAGCCAATCCCGTCGCCGGTCAAGGTGCCTGTGGATTCACCGCGCTGCCTGAACCAACCGACTGGAAGTTACCCACGTTTGACACCAATAGCTGGGTGGCAGCCTCGTTGTATAGCGCCGCCCAAGTAAGCCCCAAAGATGGCTATGACGCGATTACATGGAAGCCAGAGGCCAAATTCATCTGGGGACCAGACCTCAAAACCAATAATACCGTGCTCTGTAGCGTAACGGTATTTAAACCCTAGCGAGTCATCGCGCCAATCCAACACCGCCGTTTTATCAACCGTATAGCGGCGGTGTTTTGTTTGCTAAATTCACCTCGCTCACCAATGTTTCATCACCGAAAGGATGTTTCTTATGCGCCGCACTTTTCCGTTTTTGCTCCTGATGCTTTTCGTTGCCACCAGTTGTGGGTTTTTGCGTAATGGCCCGCCACCAGCCGATCCCCAACAAATCGTTGCAACACCCAAACCGACCCCTACTAGTACCGAATTTGTGCTGACGAGTCCTGATGTCACTGAAGCCGGTAATCTCCCCAAAGACTACACCTGCGATGGCACGAGTGCGACATTACCCCTCAATTGGCAAAACGCTCCCGCCGGCACCACCAGCTTTGCCGTCGTCATGCATCACATCCCCGGACCAGGCGACAGCCACTGGTATTGGATGCTCTACAACATCCCGGCCACAGTCACCGCTTTATCAAAAAACAGCCAGGGTGTCGGCATATTGGGCACCAATAGTGTCAATGATCGCACCGAATATAGCCCACCCTGCTCCAAAGGCCCCGGCGCTAAAGACTATACCTACACCATCTATGCCCTCTCACAAGCCCCAGAATTCGTCGTTACCGCCGACGCCGTCGACCGCGACACCTTGCTCGCAGCCATCGCTGACCGTACGCTCGGCAGTGCAACCCTCAATGTCATCTATTCACGTTAGAATTGGAATTTTTATGTCAATCAATCGTCGTCAATTCACCAAACTCTGCGCCCAAAGTATCGGTCTGACCATACTATCAGCCTGCCAATTGATGCCACGCCTACCCCGACCAGATGCGCAAGCACCAGCCAATACCCAAGTCGCTGGGAATGCAAACCTCCAGCCAACCTCCGCTCCGCTGACCCAAGCCACCGCAAGCAACGCCAATGTGTCGGCTTATAGCTTTGCGGCATTTAGTACCGTTACCACCCGCCAAGACGCCACTAATCTGTATATCGAATCAAACGGAATACCCAGCCATCCCATGATGATCGGTATCAAAAGCTGGCAACAACAAGTGCCATTGCCCCAGAATTATCGTGGCACCAGCGCCTTCCAGATTCCCTTGTCACCGGTGATGGCCGATACCCCCATTTCAGCCAAAACAGCCCTCTACCGCGGCGCCATCGCCATCGCCGCCAACGGCATCCCTATTTTTAATGCCCTCAACAACCGTGGCGATGATGCCTTGCTCGCCGGTGAACTCGATCAGTGGGGCGGGCATTGTGGCAAAGGCGACGATTATCACTACCACGTCGCTCCATTGCACCTCGAGGCTACTGTAGGGGTGGGCAAACCAATCGCCTATGCCCTTGACGGCTTCGCCATCTACGGGTCAACCGAGCCCGATGGCTCGCCAGTCGCCCCCCTCGATGAATTCAATGGGCATATGGGGAGCGATGGGGTCTATCATTATCACGGTACCACAACCTACCCCTATATCAATGGCGGGTTACGTGGCGTAGTAACGGTAACTGATGACCAAATCGAACCACAACCACACATCCATCCGGTGCGCCCTGCCCAAGAACCGTTACGGGGCGCCGAGATTACCAATTTCCAGATTTTGGGTGCTGGGGCCTATTCGCTCGAATATACCCTCAACAATGCCAAATACTATGTCAACTACACCGTCACCGACACCACCTGCGTCTTTGAGTTTATTGACGCTAGTGGCACAAAAACCAGCGAAACATTCCAAATACCCCAGTAACATGCCACACCAGCCCCCCACACGCGTACACTCACATACACGCGTGTGGGGGGATTATGCATTGACGTTACGCCGTATTCGCCATCACGCCCAGGCTTCTTTACTGGTTAAATGCCACCCTCCACAGGTGTCGCATTTATATACTCGACATTCTTTACGATGACATGGTAATCCATAGTTTTCACGCTGGGCAGCAACATGTCGCGTACTGGTTAAAATTACCAGCCCATCACGACGACTCCGGTAGCGTTGCTTGCCACTCTCTATACAGACAGCAAACTTGTGGCGGGGGCGGATTTTGCAGTTAATCATGGGGGAAACTCCTTCTCAAAGAATAAAAAAATAGGCCGAACCCGTGTGTGAGCACTTGTTTAACCTATCTATTAGATACTATAACACTAGTTGGTAATAGTGTCAATGTTTTATTTAATTGAAAATTGAAAAACAGAATGCAGAATGCAGAATGCAGAATAACTCTGCGGCTCCCTCCCTCCGCGTGAGAACGAGTAAATCTGGCATAGATACATAGTTTACGAAGCAGAAAGCATGAAGTAGAAAGTATGAAGTGACGAATGTCTCTGCGCGAGATAAAATAATTACCTACGGGATAAGTCCAATAGCAGTTTTTAATTGCGGATCACGGCATTGGGTTGCAGTCTCCACCGGTTTGCGGTCAACCACACATGGCGCATTGGCAGTAGCAGCAGCATCGTCATTCACGATGATATCAGGCGTCAAGCCAATCCCATGAATCGCAGTATAATTGGGCGTCAGCCATTGACTAATCGTCAGCCGGATCGTGCCACCATTACTCAATGGATAGATATTTTGCACGATGCCTTTGCCAAAACTTTGGGTGCCGACCAGTTGCACATCGGTGTAACGATCACGCAATGCACCAGCCACAATTTCGCTGGCACTCGCAGAATTACCATCCATCAGTACAATCAAACGCCCCGTAGGAAAGGGTATCGCTGGCGTCGGCGCAGTGGTATGGAATTCTTTGCGCACGCCGGTGGCACGTTGCTCATAGAGCGCTGTCCCATCATAAAACAACCCTAGCACCCCTTGAGCGCTATCAAGTAACCCACCACGATTACCACGCAAATCTAGGATATAACCCCGCGGTTTGGCATCAACAAATGCACGCATCCCTTGCGCCAAAATCTCAGGGGTATTGCTTTTGAATTCACTGATGTGAATATAGGCGATATTCCCGTCGAGCGTCTGCCATTCGACACTCGGCAACACGAACTCTGTGCGGGTAATTGTGATCGGAAACGCCGGTGC
>CAISXI010000365.1 GCA_903889425.1 uncultured Roseiflexaceae bacterium
CGACACCGACGCCACCGTCTCCCGCCTGTGCGCCAAAGCGCGCCAACCAGTGCGGGCCGATTTGCTGGCTGCCATGGGTATGGCCAGCGCTGGGATTACGGTGGGCGCGGTCTGTGTCTACTACGAAATGATCCCGGCGGCGGTCAACGCCTTGACCGGCACCACCATCCCGGTGGCGGCCGTGTCGACCGGCTTTCCCGCCGGCTTGACCCCCTTCGAGACCCGCTTGCGCGAAATCGAATTGTCGGTGGCGGCCGGTGCCCAAGAAATCGACATCGTCATCTCGCGCCGCCACGTGCTCAACGCCAACTGGCAGGCACTCTACGACGAGGTGTGTGCGTACCGCGCTATGTGTGGTGATGCGCATTTGAAAACTATTTTGGCCACAGGTGAATTGGGGACTTTTACAGATGTTGCCCGGGCCTCGCTGGTCTGCATGATGGCCGGCGCCGATTTCATCAAAACATCGACGGGCAAAGAGCCGGTCAACGCTACCTTGCCCGTCAGCCTCGTGATGATGCGGGCGATTCGAGATTTTCAACAACAGACCGGGCATATCGTCGGCTTTAAGCCCGCCGGGGGCATCCGTACCGCCAAACAAGCCCTCGATTGGTTGTTGTTGATTGACGAAGAATTGGGCAGGGATTGGCTGGACGCCAGCCGCTTCCGCTTTGGGGCGAGTGCCTTGCTGGGTGACATCGAACGCCAAATCGAACACGGCATCACCGGTATTTATTCGGCGGCCAATCGCCACGCCATGGCCTAAATCACCCTGTAAATAACCAATAGATTGTGTTGAAATAGCCGTTGCTGATTGTGAGGAATTATGACCGTGTCAGATATTTTTGCGCAGATGTCACTGGGGGCTGCGCCCGAAAGCGCCGCCGTGGCCAATCAATGGCTCGATGCCCACCAGCGCCGCTTTGGGCTCTACATCGGCGGCAGCTGGCAGTTGCCCCCCGCCGACGCCGTGCTGATTGACAGTATTAACCCTGCCAATGGCCAAAAATTGGCCGCCATCACCCAATCCCCCGCCAGTGCCATCGAGGCAGCGGTAGCTGCCGCCAACCAAGCTTTGGCGCCGTGGCAAGCCTTGAGTGGCTCACAACGGGCGCGGTTTTTGTATGCTATCGCCCGCCAAATCCAAAAGCATGCCCGGCTCTTTGCGGTGCTCGAGACGTTAGACAACGGTAAGCCCATCCGCGAAAGCCGCGACATTGACATCCCGTTGGTGATTCGCCATTTTTATCATCATGCCGGCTGGGCCCAGCTCGCCGACCAAGAATTTGCCGGGTATGCACCGGTCGGGGTATGTGCCCAAATCATCCCGTGGAATTTTCCTTTGCTGATGTTGGCCTGGAAAATAGCCCCAGCCCTGGCTGCTGGCAACACCGTCGTGCTCAAGCCCGCCGAATGGACATCGCTGACGGCCTTGTTGTTCGCCGAAATCTGTCACGACGTCGGTTTACCTGCCGGCGTGGTCAACATCATCACCGGCGACGGTGTGGTGGGGGCGGCCCTCGCCGCTCACCCCGATGTGCACAAAGTCGCCTTTACCGGTTCGACCATGGTGGGGCGCAAATTACGCGAAGGGACTGCCGGCAGTGGCAAAGCCTTGTCGCTCGAATTGGGCGGCAAATCGCCGTTTATCGTTTTTGCCGATGCTGATTTGGATGCCGCCGTCGAAGGGGTAGTCGATGCGGTCTGGTTCAACCAAGGGCAGGTCTGTTGTGCCGGTACGCGCCTGCTGCTCGACGAGCGCATCGCTCCCCAATTCACCACCCGTTTGACGCGCCGCTTGCATACCTTGCGTGTTGGTGATCCCCTCGACAAAAGTATCGACATGGGGGCGATTATCGCCGAGCGCCAATTGGCCCGCATCAAACACTACGTGGAGCTGGGGGTTGCCGAAGGGGCGCAGTGCCATCAATCAGCCGTTGCCATGCCCCAAAATGGTTTTTATTATCCGCCGACGTTGCTCACCAATGTCTATCCGGCGGCGACAGTCGCCCAAGAAGAAATTTTTGGCCCTGTAATTGTCAGCATGACCTTTCGCACCCCCAGCGAAGCAGTCGCCTTGGCCAACAATACGCGCTACGGGTTGGCAGGCAGTGTCTGGTCACAAAACATTGACGTGGCCCTCGATATCGCCAAACAAATCAAAGCAGGCGTGATTTGGATTAACTGCACCAATCAATTCGATGCTGCCGCCGGCTTTGGTGGTTACCGCGAAAGTGGCTTTGGTCGCGAAGGTGGCCGCGAAGGGATGTACGAATACCTCAAGCCCATCGCGCAGCCGCTGGTGCATCCCACGCCGTCGTTTGCAGTGCCGGCTGACGCCGCCTCGCACGCGCATGTCATCGACCGCACCACCAAGCTCTATATCGCCGGTAAGCAGGCTCGCCCCGACAGTGGCTATAGCCGCGTGATTCGTGACAGCGATGGTGAGGCGATTGGTGAAGTAGGCGACGGCAATCGCAAAGACATCCGCAACGCCGTCGAAGGCGCCCGGGCCGCCGCCACGAGTTGGGGCAACATGCCGGCCCACGGCCGCGCCCAGATTTTGTACTATATCGCCGAAAACTTGGCGATGCGGGCGGGGGAATTTAGCCAACTCATCGCCCACGAAAGTGGCATCACGCTGGCGCACGCGGCCATCCAAGTCGAAGCGGCCCTGCAGCACTGGTTCACTGCTGCCGCCTGGGCCGACAAATACGATGGGGCGGTGCACCATACCCCCAACCGCGCCATCGTGATGGCCATCCCCGAGCCGTTGGGCGTGCTAGGGATTGTTGCTCCTGACACGGCTTCGTTTGTGGGGGCGACGGCCTTGCTGGCGCCGGCGTTGGCCATGGGCAACACGGTGGTGTTGGTGCCTAGCCCGACGACGCCGTTGGCCGTGCTCGAATTGTTGACGGTGTTTGATACCAGTGATGTGCCGGCCGGGGTGATTAATTTGGTGAGTGGTGAGCGCAGTGCCTTGACCAAAACGTTAGCCGAGCACATGGATGTAGACGGTATTTGGGCCGTCTGCGATGATGCGACGCGTACATTGATCGAGCGCAGTAGCATCCACAATCTCAAGCGCACCTGGTGCTTATCAGATGATGGGGATGCCTGGCAGGGGTTTGTCAGTCACGAATATATGCGTCACGCCGTGCAATGGAAAAACATCTGGGTGCCGTACGGGGTGTAGTAGCGGCGTCATTGCATGGCGCCGCAGGCGCAGTGCAATCTCCGTGCGGTAGGGTATATACTTCCTACTTCACTTCATACTTCCGACTTCACGCTTCCTACGTCGAGGGCGTCATTGCATGGCGCCGCAGGCGATTGTGCATGGCGTGTCGTGATGGAATCGTCCGTACGGCGCCCCGCGTTGCCGTACGGGGCATAGCATATGAAAACATCAAGGGTGAACTGCATTGCAGCTCACCCTTGATTGGTTTTTTAAAGTATTTTCTCGCGAAGTTTGTGTGTATGCCGTACACCCGACGTAATTAGGCAGATTCTTCGGTGGTGGCTTCTACATCGGTGGCTTCTACTTCAACGACTTCTTCGGTGGTTTCTTCGGCGGTTTGTTCGTCGACGTACTCTGGTTCGATAGTGTCGTCAGTGATTTCTTGGTAGAACTGCATTGTAGTTTCCTTTCACC
>CAISXI010000366.1 GCA_903889425.1 uncultured Roseiflexaceae bacterium
GGCAACCAATGCACCATGACAATCATGGCCCCAAGCAGTGGCGCCAACAACGATGCACCACCCGTCACCACTTGTTGGATGCCACTAATGCGCTGGAAATGTTGACTGGGCACGATTTGAGGCAATGCGGCCTGAAACGCCGCTACATACACCGCCGTCATCACGGCCCGCCATACCACCACAATATAAATCAGGCTGGGAGTCAGCGCATCACGCCACTGCCAGAGCACAATCAACGGTAACAATGCCAATACTTCGGCGCCAAGCATCACCCAGCGCCGTGGCATACGATCACTCAACATACCAGCTAGCGGAGTAATAATCACGCTAGGGATGAGCGTCAACGCCGCGAGGATGCTCAACGTTTGTGCAGAATGGGTAATGGTGGTTAATTGCCAAATCAAGGCAAAATTCACCGCATTGCCACTCACCAATACACTGAATTGGGTTATCCACAAAAGGGTTGCGGTAAGCCACCACACAGGCAAAGATCGTGTTTTCATCTGTCTATTATACGGATAATCACTCCTACGAGTAACAAATTGAAGTTTTGACTGGTTGAAATACAAGAAAATCACTAGAATACCGACATCCCAAGCGCATCATATAGGCGCAGCTATAGCGCATATGGTATAATTTTGGCGAATGTACTGAGCCCAAGGGGAGCAGTCACGTCATCACAAGGAGTGCGTGTGTTTAATTTCTTAAAAAATCTGCTGGGCAATGGCTCCGAAAAAGAGCTCCGCCGCATAGCGCCGCTTGTCAACCAAATCAACGCCCTCGAAGCGACGATGGCGCGTTGTAGTACCGCCGAATTGGCGGCATATACGCCACAATTCAAAGAACGTCTCGCCGACGGCGAAACGCTCGATGATATTTTGCCAGAGGCGTTTGCACTGGTGCGCGAAACGGCCAAACGCTACAACGGCCAACGCCATTACGACGTGCAGCTCATTGGTGGGATCACGTTGCATAGCGGTCGAATTTCCGAAATGAAAACCGGCGAAGGCAAAACCCTCGTCGCCACCCTACCGCTCTACCTCAATGCCCTCAGTGGCAAAGGGGTGCACCTCATCACCGTCAACGATTACCTCGTACGGGTTGGTGCCGGCTGGATGGCGCCGATTTTCCACACGCTTGGCCTCCAAGTAGGCGTTATCGCCCACGATTTTTCAGCTATTTTTGACCCCGATTATATTGACCCAAATGCTACCAGCGACGACCGGCGCTTGATTCACTGGCGCCACGTCACCCGCCGCGAAGCCTACCACGCCGATATCACCTACGGTACCAACAGCGAATTCGGCTTCGACTACCTGCGCGACAACATGGTGTTTGAAGAGCAACAGTTGGTGCAACGCCCGCTCAATTTTGCGATTGTTGACGAAATCGACAATATTTTGATTGACGAAGCCCGCACACCGTTGATTATTTCGGGACCAGCCCAAGAAAGCAGCCAAGAATACAAGCGGTTTGCCCAACTGGTGCGTAATCTAACCCCCAGCAAATTCACCCCAGACCAAGTCAAAAAAGACGAACTCGACCCCGACGGCGATTTCATGATTGATCCACGCTCCAAAAGTATCCAAATGACGATGCAAGGCATCCTCAAAGTGGAACGTTTGTTGCGCATCCCCCAAACCGAAAACCTGTACGATCCCAAATATTACGAACTGACCCACTACCTCGAAAACGCCTTGCGCGCCCAGTTCATCTACCACCGCGACCACGATTACATCGTCGAAGCCGATGGCGAAGTAGTCATCGTCGATGAATTTACCGGCCGCAAAATGGCTGGTCGGCGCTGGAGTGATGGGTTGCATCAATCCATCGAAGCCAAAGAAGGGGTACGTACCCGCCAAGAAAACGTCACCTTGGCCACTATTACCTACCAAAACTTCTTCCGTATGTACAAAAAACTCGCTGGCATGACGGGTACTGCCGATACCGAGCGTGAAGAATTTGCCAAAATCTACAACCTCGAAGTCACGGTCATCCCCACCCATCGCCCGATGGTACGCAAAGACACCGACGACCATATTTATCGCACTGAAGCGGCCAAATTCAACGCCGTCATCACCGACATCCAAGAGCAATATGCGATTGGGCGGCCGGTACTCGTAGGTACCACGTCAGTCGAAACATCCGAGCGCCTCAGTGTATTGATGCGGAGCGCCGGCATCGTCCATCAAGTCCTCAACGCCAAACAACACGAACGCGAAGCCACCGTCATCGCCCAAGCCGGGCGACTCGGTAGCGTCACCATTGCCACCAACATGGCCGGTCGTGGTACCGACATTTTGTTGGGTGGTAATCCGGACGGCTTGGTTGATTTGATTTTGGCTGAACAAAACCTCGATACTGACACCGCCACCCCCGAGCAAATCAACACCGCCTTCATCGAAGCCCAGCGCCGTACCGAAATCGAACGTGAACAAGTGGTTACTCTCGGTGGCTTACATGTCATCGGTACCGAACGCCACGAAGCCCGCCGCATCGACAATCAGCTCCGTGGTCGGGCAGGTCGCCAAGGCGACCCCGGCTCGTCACGCTTTTATTTGGCACTCGAAGACGACCTGATGAAGCGCTTTGGTCCCATGGAGCGCGTCAAATCACTGATGGAACGCCTCGGCGTCGACGATAACGTCCCCATCGAAGCGGGGTTGATTAATCGTTCGATTGAAAACGCCCAAACCCGCGTCGAAGGCTATAACTTTGACTTGCGCAAACACACCGTCGAATTCGACGACGTGATGAACAAACAACGCACCGTCATTTATTCCGATCGCCGTCACATCCTTGATGGCGAAGATGTGCGGAGCCGAATTATTGGCATGCTTACCGCCGAAGTCGAAGCACTCGTGGCGCAACACCTCGGCACCGATCCCGATGAATGGGATTTGGCACCGTTGATGCGCCCATTGCGCACCATTAATCCGCTATTACCCCAAGGCATCGAAGAAGAATTGGTCGATTTGGCGCGTGAAGAAATCATCGCAGAGCTCATCGCCCAACTCGAATCAGCCTATGAAGTCCGCGAAAAAGCTATCGGCGTCGAAAACATGCGCTATGTCGAACGGCGCATGTTGCTCGGTATCATCGACCGCCATTGGGTAGAATACTTGACCGGCATGGAAGATTTGCGCCAAGAAATTGGCTTGCAAGCGATTGCCCAGCGTGACCCGCTGATTGAATACCAACGCCAAGCCTATACGATGTTTGAAGAGCTCAAAAACAACATCGAGCGCGACGTGGTTTACCAAATCATCCACGTGTCGTTCCAATACGAACAAACGCTCCGCCAATTCGAAGCAGAACAACTCAAACGCCTCGTGGCAGCCCAGCAAGCCCAAGTCAGTGATGACAGCGACGATACCCCCGCCAATCGCACTGTGCGCAACGACCAACGCATGCCTGGACGCAATGATCCTTGCCCATGTGGGAGTGGTCGCAAATTCAAGGTATGTCACCTCGGGCGTGAACAAGAATTATTGGCCATATTACAAAAACAAGGCGCGACCAAGCCCGCCCAAGCAACATCGAATGCCCCTGTTGCCCGCGGAAAACAACGCCGTTAATCCAATATATGCTCTGGAGGGACGCGCTGACTTTCAGCGCGTCTCGTTATTCATAACACCACAACGAGGAGTAGTAAATTCATGTCTGATTCTCGCCCACGTCCTGTATTGTTGGCCATCCTTGATGGACTCGGTGAACGTACTGACATTGTCGGTAATGCAGTCAAACAAGCCAACACGCCCAATCTCGATCATTGGCGTGCTACTTGCCCGAGTACCTTGATTTATGCAGCCGAAAAACATGTCGGATTGCCAATGGGGCAGATGGGAAATTCCGAAGTCGGGCATCTCAACCTCGGCGCTGGTTTTGTGGTAATGCAAGACATTACCCGTATCGATAGTAGCATCGAAGACGGCAGTTTTTATCATAATGACGCCTTCCTCAATGCTGTCGCACACACCCGCAAACACAACAGCGATTTGCATATAACCGGATTGCTTGGCGATGGTGGTGTGCATAGCCATATCAATCATCAATTGGCCTTGCTTGATTTTGCCAAACGTGCCGGCGTCAAACAAGTCTATCTACATGTATTTACCGATGGGCGTGACGCTTTACCCCGCAGTGGTGCCGGATTTCTGGCAGCACTCGAGGCCGGCATTGCCCGAATCGGTATCGGCGTCATCGCCACCGTGACCGGGCGCTACTACGCCATGGATCGCGACAAACGCTGGGAACGCACTCGCATCGCCTACGAAGCCATGGTGTTTGGGATTGGCGAACATGTTGCCGATGCTGCTGACGCCATCCAACGCTCATACAACGCCGATATTACCGACGAATTTATCAAACCCACCGTCATCGTCAATGCCGACGGAAACCCCGTGGCGGTTATCAAGGCTAACGATGCGATTATTTCGTTTAACTTCCGGGCAGACCGCATGCGCCAAATCACCCGCGCCTTTGTGATGCCCGATTTCGATGGCTTTAGTCGCCCCACCTTGAGCAACCTCTATTATGTCGGTATGACCGAATACGAAAAAGGCTTGCCCGTCACCACCGCCATTGATAATGACGATGTCGCCGTACCACTCGCCAAAGTAATTGCCGATGCAGGGCTGTCCCAACTCCATGCCGCCGAAACCGAAAAATACCCCCACGTCACCTTCTATTTCAATGGTGGCCGTGAAATTCCCTTCCCCAACGAAGAACGCTTACTCGTCGCCTCACCTAAAGTCGCCACCTATGATTTACAGCCCGAAATGAGCGCGGCCGGAATTCGTGACGGATTGCTCCAAGCCATCGCCGCAGACAAATACGACGTCATCATCGTCAATTTTGCCAATCCTGACATGGTCGGCCATACAGGTGTGCTCCCCGCAGTCATTACTGCCGTCGAAACCGTCGATCAATGCATCGGAGCCGTCGTAGCCGCCGTCAACGCCAAAGGGGGCGTGGCGCTCGTCACTGCCGACCATGGCAATGCCGAATACATGATTGACCTCGACTCCGGTGGGCCGTTCACCGCCCATACCATCAACCAAGTGCCGGTAATGCTCGTCGCACCCGCCGGATCGGCCTACACCAGCGTGCAAATGCGCACTGGCGGTCGCTTGAGTGATATTGCCCCAACCATCCTTGATTTGATTGGGTTACAACTAGCCCCCCAAATGACCGGCAAAAGCTTAATCGTACACTAAGTCGTCCGCGCATCATCGTAAGCAAAGGAATATCATCGTTTGTGATGGTATTCCTTTGCCGTATAGAGAGAGTTCAATGATGAACAAGCACCGTTTGTGGTATCGCCAGCCTGCCCAAACCTGGGTAGAAGCCCTCCCTATTGGCAATGGTCGCACCGGCGGTATGGTTTTTGGGCATATTAATGCCGAAAAAATCGCCCTCAATGATGACACCTTTTGGTCTGGTGCCCCGCGCGACGGCATACACACCGACCACCAAGCCGACCTCGCCCATATCCGCACATTACTCAACAATAGTGAATATCGCGCAGCCGAAGCCTATACCGAAACCCACATGATCGAATCATGGACGCAGTCATATTTGCCCCTCGGCGACCTCATCATCACCCATCAACACGATGACACCGCCGCAGACTACATGCGTGAACTTGATCTCGCCACTGCGACGAGTACCACCCATTACGTCAATAACGGAGTGCGATACCAACGCCGCGCTTATGTATCAGCACCAGATCAAGCACTGATTGTCGAACTCAATGCCGATCAATATGGTAAATTAGCGTTTACCGTGACGTTGCAAAGCCACTACACTACCGCCACCCAAGTCGTCAATGGGCGTTTGTTATTGACCAATGCCGCTCCCCTGCATGTAGAACCCAGCTATGTCAATGATCCACAACCCGAACGTGGCATTGGCCAAGGGATGCGCGGGGCCATCCTCGTGGCACTCGCCCAGCACGACGGCACCATAAGCACCGATGGACAATCACTCACCCTGCGTGATGCCACCCACGCCACGCTCATCGTCACCACCGCCACGAGTTTTGTGCGCTTTGACCAACCAGCAACAGCTGATGCGGTGGCTCGTGTGCAACAGACAATGGATCAGGCATGCGCGCAGACACACCCTTGGCAGCGGCATGTAGCCGACCACCAAACGCTATTTCAACGGATGAGTCTCGACTTAGGGAATAGTCGTGATGATTTAGCCACCGACGTGCGCTTACAGCGCCTGCACAGTCAATCTGACACCCTCGTCGATGAGGCATTGCGTTACCACGCCCATGACGCCCAACTCGCACCAGTAGAAGTACCCACAGACGACCTCGGATTACTGGCATTACTGCTCCAAATGGGCCGCTACCTGATTATCGCCGGCTCGCGCCCAGGCACCCAAGCCACCAACCTGCAAGGCATCTGGAACGACAATCGCCGCCCAGCCTGGAGTAGCAACTACACTATCAACATCAATACCCAGATGAATTATTGGGCAGTGCAAACTACCAATTTGGCAGAATGCCAAGCCCC
>CAISXI010000367.1 GCA_903889425.1 uncultured Roseiflexaceae bacterium
CTACTTTATATTTCACTTCGTACTTCGTATCACCATGCAATGCATGGTGGAGACGCAGTACGCCGCAGCAGGCTGCCGCTCGACGGCGTCTCTACTTTATACTTCCTACTTCGTACTTCCTACTTCATTTTGTGCTACTATGATGCACAGCATCTCTTTAATACAAGGTTAATATATGCAACGCCAGGCTGGTTTACTTGACGTGCTCAAGTATCGTGACTTTCGCTTGATGTGGATAGGTCAATTCATCTCAATCACTGGTTCTCAAATGCGAATTGTGGCCGTAGACTGGCAGGTCTACCTAATCGCAACCGCACAAGGGCACAATCCCGCCTTGGCCTTAGGGTTAATCGGGTTAATGCGCGTCATCCCAATGACGTTATCAGCATTATTTGCGGGCGTCGCCGCAGATCGTTTTGAACGCCGCAAAGTCATTATGGTTACGTCAATCATTGCCTTGCTCGCATCGGTGGTGCTCGCAATTGCCGGCAGTTTGGCCACACCCGCGTTATGGCTGGTCTATGCGATGGTGATTGTGACCGCGATTGCCTCGTCGTTCGAAATGCCGGCCCGGCAGGCTATGACGCCCGCACTCGTCCCGCGCGAAATGGTATCGCAGGCCATGAGTGCCGGTATTCTGTCATGGCAAATGGCAACCGTCATCGGACCATCACTTGCGGGTATCCTCATCGCCGTTTTTGGCGTGGTACCGCTGTATTGGTTTGATGCTGCCTCATACATCGCCGTGGTCGTAGCTGCCATGATGATGAAGCCAGTGATAATCAATAGCAACCGTCCCCCCGTGCGCTTGGTTGATGCCTTTGAAGGACTCAAATTTGTCTTCAAACATCGCCTGATGGCCTCAACCATGTTGCTCGACTTCTTTGCCACCTTCTTTGGGGCCTGTACAAGCTTGATGCCCATATTTGCCGATGAAATTTTGCATGTGGGCGCCCAAGGCTACGGATTTATGCGCGCAGCCCCTGCAGTAGGGGCGGTAGTCGCCGCCTTGCTGTTGAGTACCCGCCAAATCCGCAAGCAAGGCCCAGTGCTCTTGATTTCCGTGGCCATATTTGGTCTATCAATTGTTATTTTTGGCGCATCGGCCTATTACCCACTCACCGTGGTGGCCTTGGCACTGTCAGGCGCAGCTGACACCATCAGCATGATTATCCGCGGCACTCTACGCCAACTGCTCACCCCCGATGAACTGCGTGGCCGCATGACCGCCGTCAACATGATTTTTGTGGCGGGTGGCCCGCAACTGGGTGAATTCGTGGTGGGCTTAACCGCAAGTGTGGTGGGCGCACCCCTCGCCGTATTGATTGGTGGCATATTGTGTATTGGCGTCGTCGCAGGTACCGCTGCCAAAGTGCCTGAATTGCGGGCGCTCGATACCCCAGAACAACTCCCGGCTGCCTAATCACGCAATGACTAATCCCTGTGACGCAATTGTTGCGCCACAGGGATTTTATATATTCGCCATTCGTCACAAATGCACAATATTGTCGGCCTATTATTTTTTTGCATATCAATCACCAATTTACCGATATAGACAGCATCAATCTAATATTTTTTTGCAAACAAATATAAAATATGCCGTATACTACGATTGTCCCAGTTGTTCATTCAATCTGCAAAGGAAACGCCAATGACGTCCCGTTTCAGCAAACCTGACACTGCCTGGTTTACCCACGACCGCTTCGGCATGTTCATCCACTGGGGGTTGTATGCCTTGCCCGCCCGCCACGAATGGATCCGCAACCGCGAAGAAATCAGCATTGCCGACTACCAAAAATACTTCGCCCATTTCGACCCCGATTTGTTTAACCCCAAAGAATGGGCCCGCATGGCCAAATTGGCGGGCATGAAATATTTCGTCATCACCACCAAGCACCACGACGGCTTTTGTTTGTGGCCCACCAAACACACCGACTATTGCATCAGCAATACCCCCTACCAACAAGACCTGATTGGCCAGACGGTCGAGGCTTTCCGCGCCGAAGGCATCAAAGTCGGTTTCTACTATTCACTCATCGACTGGCATCACCCCGAATTCACCATCGACAAAATCCACCCCATGCGTAACAACGCCGCCGAGCGCGCCAAAAACCCCCTGCGCGACATGCGCAAATACGCCAAATATATGCGTGACCAAGTACTCGAACTCTGCACTCAATACGGCAAAATCGACCTGTTTTGGTTCGATTTTTCGTATCCCGGTGAAGACGGCAAAGGCCACACCGATTGGGAGTCCGAGGAATTGTACGCCATCGTGCACGAACTCCAACCGCACGCCTTGGTCGATAATCGCCTCGATTTGCCCGACGTCGGTGACTTCGTCACCCCCGAGCAATTCCAGCCCGCAGGCGGTCTCAAAGACGCCAACGGCAAGCCGGTAGTGTGGGAAGCCTGCCAAACCTTTAGTGGCTCGTGGGGCTATTAC
>CAISXI010000368.1 GCA_903889425.1 uncultured Roseiflexaceae bacterium
CCAGCTCGATGGTGACGACCGTCGCCAACTCTTGACCCGCGACGTGCTTTATACGGTACTCGAAGGCTCATTGCGGATGCTCCATCCCTTTATGCCATTTGTCACCGAAGAAGCCTGGCAATACCTCACCGGGCGCATCGTCCTCGACACTGCGGCAGATTCGATTATGCTGGCTGGCTACCCGCAACCCGATGCAACGCTCCTCGACGAAGCCGCTGAACGAAGCATGCAAATGGCCAAAGAGATCGTGGTGGGCATCCGCAATATCCGCTCCGAATACAAAGTCGAGCCAGGCAAATACATCGGTGTGACGATTGTATCGCCGCATCACGATGCCCTAAACGAACAACGCGAGGTTCTTGCTCGCTTAGCCCGCCTCAATGTCGAGGAGTTACACATTGTAGAAACTCTCGCAAATCGATCGAAAGCCGCCGCTACTGTGGTGATTGGCGACATCGAAGTGTTTGTGCCGTTGGCTGGGTTGATCGATTTGGATGCTGAACGTCAACGCCTCACCAAAGAACTTACCGCAGCCCAAACCGATGCCGAACGCCGGCGCACCCGCCTCTCCGATGAGACATTCGTCGGCAAGGCTCCTGCCGCAATTGTCCAACGCGAACGCGATGCATTGGCTGCCGTCGATGCCCAAATTGTGCGACTCCAACAACGATTAGTAGATTACAATAATTAGTCCACATTTGTGGTATTAATTACTAGTTCGTGACTTCAATTATTGATTTTTCATGCTACGGAGTACGTATGCACCCACAACGAGTATTTATTACCGGCGGCGCAGGATTTCTCGGCATCAATCTGACGCGCTATTTATTGAGCCGCGGCCACCAGGTGGTATGCTACGATATTGCACCGTTTGATTACCCAGAACGCGCCCAGATTCACGAAGTGCGTGGCGATATTCGTGATGTCGACGCGTTATATGCGGCGATGGAAGGGTGTGACTTGGTTGTGCATACCGCAGCCGCCTTGCCACTCTACTCACCGACAGACATCATGACCACCGATCTCGACGGCACACGCAATGTATTGACAGCAGCCCATCGCCGTAGTATTACACGGGTTATCCACATTTCATCCACAGCAGTGTATGGTATCCCCGATCATCATCCCTTGTTTGAAAACGATGCCTTAGTTGGGGTTGGACCATACGGTCAAGCCAAAGTCGAAGCCGAACAAATCTGTGTGCAGTTTCGTAGCCAAGGATTGGTTGTGCCAATTCTACGCCCCAAGTCATTCGTTGGTCCCGAGCGCTTAGGTGTGTTTGCGCTGCTCTACGACTGGGCCAAAGATGGTCACGGCTTCCCCATGATTGGCAGTGGCAACAATCGCTATCAATTCCTCGATGTCGAAGATTTGTGCCAGGCAATCTACCTCTGTGCCACACTCGACGACACAATTGTCAATGACACATTCAATGTCGGCGCCAAGTTATTTACCACCATGAAGGAAGACTACCAAGCAGTCCTTGATGTGGCTGGATTTGGCAAAAAAATCGTGCCTTTACCAGCCGCACCAGTAATCTGGACGTTGCGCTTTCTCGAACTCCTCAAGTTATCACCCTTGTACAAGTGGGTATACGAGACGGCAGTGACTGATTCGTTTGTCTCGATTGAAAAAGCAGAACAGCGCCTCGGGTATAAGCCACAGTATTCAAATAAAGATGCGCTGATTCGTAATTACCATTGGTATGTCGCAAATCTGGCAGATTTTGCAAATCGTAGTGGTGTATCCCATCGCGTGCCCTGGAAGCAAGGGATTTTGGGGATTGCCAAACGCTTCTTCTAGTCTCCGAGCATCGCAACCGATACACAAGGGATGGCCCTGTGTATCGGTTTGTCGTTTATAGAGCATTTGTACATGAGCAAAAAACCTTCCCCTCTGATAATTATCCTCTGTATACTCTGCGGGATCACAATTTCAATCCTGCTTGCAGTTGTGGCAGTACAATTCGTACGGACACCACCACCGGAAGGTACCGTCGATCCGATGCGCCTCAATCAAAGCGAATTTCGCCAGCTCGGCTTGATCCCTACTACACCACAGCACTATATTTTGCGCATCGTCGCCAAAGAGTGGTTTTTTGATATCGGTCAGACCCGTGATGCACCGGCCAGCATCACTATCCCTCAATACAGCACTGTCACACTGATTACCACCAGTATGGATGTGGTACATTCGCTCCAAATCCCAGGGAATCCAATCATGATGATTATCCCTGGCAAGATTCAACAACAAACTATCATGTTTGATACACCGCGCACATATACGATTGTGTGCGGGGTGTATTGTGGTCCAAAACACAATCAAATGATTCTTACGCTCATCATTACCCCAGCCCAAAAATAACCAGCGCTTATTGTATGGACCTAGTGCATACAAGACCAGAACCATACCACACGCTGTTTTTTGCACTAAATCCCCGCTCGTATAATAACGAGCGGGGATTTAGTTTCGTTTTAATACTGACGTGCTGTTTATTCCACAATAAACACATCGAGTGTCCGTGGTCCATGGACACCTTCCACCCGATTTAATTCGATGTCTGATGTCGCTGATGGTCCAGAAATAAAGGTGTAGGGTTGCATGGGAATTTGCATCGTCGTTGCCAACTGCGCAAATGCTTCTGGTACTACCCCCACAATATCTTGAGCACGAATAATACACAAATGATAATCAGGCAACAACGAAATCATCCGCCGCCCTTGAAATCTACCGCCATCAAGCACAATGGTACCTGTTTGAGCGATACCGAGAGCCGCCCCACTCAAGACACCATCCATGCCAGCGATCACCGTACGATCGAGTTGGCTATCACGAATATATTCAACGCCGGGAGACAACCAACTATCTGGCAAATCACTGGGAATAACCATCCGTTTTTTGCCCCGGATCACGAGTCGCTCTGCGACCGCCTGTGCAATACCTGCTGCGGTGCAATGTCCCACCCATGCTTTGTATTCAGCGACACGGTGTGCAAATAATTCTATCCGGACGGCAACATTTCCATCGTCATTGGTGATATATGGCGCACTAGTATGCGCTTCATGAAAATCACCCCGATCGCCCGTATTGATAGCTGTGCGTATTTTCGCTAACATTGCATTTCGACTCGAATTACTCATCTCGTTGCCTTTCGCGCCACCAATCCCGAAACGATTGTGCAGGGATTGCCGGAAAATCTCGCATTGCCGTCCATTTACCCAATGGTCCGGGCCCGTTTTCAATATACCCATCGTGCACAAATGGCCATTGCGCCAATTGACCCGCATGCTGCGCAAGCTCATAGGTAGTCCGATGCGCAAAGGTCGTCGCCATTGCCTTCATCCCGAGATTTTCACCATCAAACCAGCTTTGGGGCTGCGTTTGTTTCTCAGCGACTACTTTGCCACGTAGATGTACGAGTACTTCGGGGATATTGATACGGACTGGGCAGACATCATAACAGGCTCCACACAACGACGATGCATACGGCAACGAATCCGCATGTGCAGTGCCAACTAATTGTGGTGTCAAAATCGCACCAATTGGACCAGGGTATACCGATCCATAGGCATGGCCACCCGTACGTTCATAGACGGGACAGACATTGATACAGGCACTACAGCGAATACAATGCAACGTCTGTCGACCAACAGCGTCTGCGAGTACATCACTGCGACCATTATCAAGCAACACCAAATGAAATTCCTGGGGACCATCATCGGCATGCACACCCGTCCAAATACTCGTATATGGATTCATGCGTTCGCCAGTCGACGAGCGTGGCAATAATTGCATAAAGACGCCGAGATCTTGCCAGCGTGGCAGGATTTTTTCGATGCCCATTACCGTAATCAACACCTCAGGCATTGTCAAGCACATCCGGCCATTGCCTTCAGATTCCACCACACATACACTACCTGTTTCGGCAATTGCAAAATTCGCCCCACTCGTGGCCACCCGTACCGACATAAATTTATCACGCAAGAACTGGCGTGCCGCAGCGGCTAATTCTTTTGGTTCATCGGTAAGGTCGGGTAAGTTCATTGATTTCTGAAACAATGCGCGGATTTCAGAGCGGTTTTTGTGAATTGCAGGTACCAAGATATGTGACGATTTTTCATGCGCCAATTGAATGATTAATTCTGCCAAATCGGTTTCGATCGCGGTAATCCCGGCGAGTTCTAGTGCCTCATTCAAACGAATTTCATCCGTCGTCAACGACTTTACCTTGATGATCTCGGTTGACCCCGTAGCTTTGATCAACCGTGTCACAATCTCATTTGCTTCATGCGCATCTTTGGCCCAATGCACATGACCACCAGACTGCGTGACCGTTGCTTCAAGTTGGATCAAGTATGTGTCGAGGTGTTGCATCACATCATCTTTAATGTGTTGCCCTGCCACACGCAATGATTCCCAGTCAGCTAGCTCATCCACCACACCAGCCCGTTTGCCCCGAATCGTCTGAGTGGCCTTACCCATGTTGCGGCGTAATTGCGTGTTTTGGACTGCAGCCTTCGCACCAACTTCAAAGCGCGGTGCAAGTTCAATGATGACCGATTCTGGTTTTTTCATTTTCTACTCCTGAGCCGCAAGAATTTCGGCGAGATGTGCAATCCGCACCCCACTGCGTTGGCGATGCAATGCTCCACCAATATGCATTAAACACGAATTATCAGCCGCCACACATACCTCTGCCCGCGTATCTAATATATGCCGAATCTTATCGCCCAGCATCGCCATTGACGTATCTGCGTTTTTTACTGCAAATGTTCCACCAAACCCACAACATTCATTTGATTGGGTCAATGGAACATAGTCGATCCCACGCACTGCCCGCAATAATTGCTCTGGCGCATCACCAACTTTAATACCACGTAATGAATGACATGTCGGATGATACGTGACACGGTGCGGGTAATATGCACCAACATCCTGTATACCGAGTCGATTTACGATAAACTCCGAAAATTCATACACGCGCTCGGCCAACAAGGCAACTTCATTCGCAAGCTTGGTATCATGGTGTACCTCAGCCGCAAAACGATACATGTCACGAACCATACCAACACATGATGCAGACGGCGATACAATCGCTTCATATTGCGAAAAAATCTCTACAAACCGCCGAATTAATGGCATCGCTTCAGCCTGATATCCGGTATTGAAGTGCATCTGCCCACAACACGTTTGTTCTTCTGGAAATATCACCTGGTGGCCTAATCGTTCTACGATCGACACAACAGCCTTCCCCGTATTGGGAAATAATGTGTCATTAAAACACGTAATAAAGAGCGCAACCTGCATGTTACCCTCGCATAAACAAATTCTTCCATCATTCTACACGAATCACGTATGGTCCACACACAGCAATTGTTTCACGTGAAACAATTGCGAACAAATACTACTGCACTAAAGCAGGTGTCAGTAACAAAACAATCAAACAATTCGATTAGTTCACTATTTCCCGATAGAAAATAAACTATCTTAGTGTGAATCACATCAAGAATGTTGTTTTCTACTAGGCATGCATCATGCCTGAAATATCTTGTGAATAGCGCAAATACCCTCGCAATTAATCATGCGTGGAACAACGACAGTGGTAACTTCGCATATAAAATCTCACACATCACGCTCGTATAGTTCTTGCTGGCGTCAGTAGCAAACACATTGACATTGCGCAGATACCTGCCACACCGCACTGCTGGACTGATTCTGGCGTCGATAATGAAACCTTGACCTTGCGTACATACCTGCCATAGGTCTCTGCCGGACTGATTGTTAGAGTCAGCAGCAAACACGTTGATCTAGTGTAAATACCTACCACACCGCACTATCGACTTGATTGTTTTACTCGGTAGCGAATACATTGACGGAGCCCAGATATCGGCCACCCAAGCTGCTTGTTGATCTCAATATCTAATTCCATTGACCTAGCGATACCATAACACGCTACACAGTAGATACTGCTTTTGGCAGCGATCGAGAATATAACGATAGAGCGCAGATACCTGCCATAGGTCTCTGCCGGACTGATTGTTGGCACCGGTTTAGTATGCCAACATTGATAGCGCACAGAATTACACCATGTGACACCACAAGACTACTTGTTGATCTTAGTATGTAATTACATCTCGCTGGGATGCTTCTTGTTAGAAGGTGTGCTACAAATTGTTTCACGTGAAACAATTTGTAGCACACTTTATACATTGATGAATTGCAATATAAAGTACAACAGCTCAAAAAAACTGTCCTTCGAAGTAACTTCCTGTATTGAATTACGATTACCTTGTTCAAGAGTTACCAATACACTATTTACATTACCTAGTCACCACGGTCAACAGGATGTAATCCCTCTAATGCAATAGATCATACATATAATTATCATAAAATTGTTTCACGTGAAACAATTTTGCAGTATTAATAAGACACGAGTTCCATATATATAGTACAATCAACATATAATTACGGAGCGAAATTTTGCAATACAAAAACCAACCGTACCTTTTGATGTCGTTTAAACGGTAATGTAGTGGTACGCATTAAGCAGTAATCTCATATGATCGACAAATGATAGGAGTTGCGTTGTGACCGTACTCAATCAGACACTTCAAGCATCTCGTGCAGGCATCATTATTGCTTGTATGAATCAAAAAGGAGGTGTTGGCAAAACCACCACAGCAGTTAATCTTTGTGGAGAGTTTGCCAGACACAATCTCAAAGTATTGCTCATTGATTGTGATGCGCAAGGTAATGCTGCAACCAGTCTAGGAATCTCAAAGCGAGATCTCGAGTACACGACATACGAAGTCATCATGGCATCGCATACCGCACAACAAGCCATTCAACCAACCCGGCGCGCTAATTATGACATTATCGCTGCCAGTGAGCGTTTATCTGGCGTACAAGTTGAGCTTGTTGATGTAGAACAACGTGAACACCGATTAGCAGCAGCGCTTGAGCCTATTCGGCAATATTACGATATTATCATGCTTGACTGCCCACCTGCACTTGGTTTTGTTTCGATTAATGCATTAGTTGCGGCAAACACGATTTGCATTCCGCTACAATGTGAGTTTCTTGCACTGGAAGGTTTAGCACAACTCAAAAATATAATCGATCGCGTACACAACAGCCTCAATCCCCGACTTTCAATTCTCGGTGTGGTAATGACAATGTATGATGGACGTACAAATCTTGCCCAACAAGTTGTCGACGAAGTACGGCGGTTTTTCCCAGTGCATATTTGTCAAGTTCCGATTCCTCGTAGTATCCGCGCCAGTGAAGCGCCCAGTTATGGTCAACTGTTATATGAATACGACCCAGAAGGTCGGGCTACACGTGCATATACCAATGTTGCTGAAGAATTAATGCAACGATTGAATCTCGTAGGAGGACAGCGATGACCAAGCGACGTGGTGGATTAGGCAGTGGTCTCGATGCCCTGCTCTCAAATAGCACAAGTAATACGGGTAGTGATAACGCTTCGATTCGTGAAGTGCCGATAGGTGACATCCGGCCTAATCGCTATCAGCCCCGCAAAACATTTGATGAACAGGCAATCATTGATTTGGCCGAATCAATCAAAGAGCATGGTATCGTTCAACCCCTTTTAGTAACCCGATTACCGAGTGGTGGTTATGAATTAATCGCTGGTGAGCGCCGGTTACGGGCTGCAATTCATGCGAAGTTAACGGTCGTACCTGTGGTTATACGGGAAAGCACGCCGCAAGAGATGCTCGAAATTGCTATCATCGAGAATATCCAGCGGGCTGATTTGAATCCAATGGAAGAGGCTTTGGCTTACCAAGCACTCAAAGATGAATTTAATCTCAGTGATGAATCCATTGCCAAACGGATGGGTAAGGCGAGTCGTGTCCAAATCACAAATACACGACGGTTGTTACGCCTAATTGATTCAGCCCAAATTGCACTGCGTGCTGGGCAAATTAGTGCCGGTCATGGGCGTGCGTTGCTGAAAGTTGACGATCCGCAAGACCAACATGCCATGCTTGATTGGATTATGCGCGAAAACATGACCGTACGCGAAACTGAACAGCTTACCGATCAGCCGTTTTCAGAGCAAACAATTCGTACGCACCTCGCAAAATTGCGTGGCACCACCCCAAATACACCAGCAGCTCATGCAGTAAAGCCCAAAAAACCAGCCGTAGAATTAATAGATGAAACCAGCGTTGATGATCGGAATGTTGCCAAGGAACTTGAAACACGCTTGTCAACGCCAGTATCAATCCAACGTACGCCGCGGGATGTGCGACTCACACTCGTGTTTCATTCTCATGAGAAGCTCCAAGAATTCTTGGATATGTTTAGTTAGTCGCATTGTGCTTCGGGTTTTTATTTAGGAACCTGATATTGCGAGGGGTATCATGCTTATTGAACTGAGTATTACAAATTTTGCAATAATTGAACAGGTAAACCTCCGCTTTCATGCGGGATTTACTGTATTAAGTGGTGAAACTGGCGCAGGAAAGTCGATTATTATCGATGCGCTTGGTATGCTACGTGGCGATCGTTTTGATGTAAGCTATATTCGCACACACTGCGAAAAAGCCCGCATCGAAGGGGTTTTCCATGTCAACAAACAAAGCGCCATTCACCAATTACTCGAAGATCATGGACTCAATGAAGAAGACGAAGACCAAATTATCATCCTCCGTGAAATAGCTCGTGATACGGGGCGGACAATCACCCGGATTAACGGGCGTGCCGTAAACAATAGTGTCCTCCGTGAAATCGGCACGAGCCTAATCGATATCCAAGGGCAACACGAAGGAATGTCGTTGTTCAATTCCAAAACGCACCTCGATATGCTCGATCGTTTTGGGAAACTCATGCCGCTCCGACAACAAGTATCTGAGTTCGTAGCGCAACTGCGCTCAATCCGCCAAGAATTAGCGTCACTGCGACATGCAGCCCAACAACGCAATGAACGTATCGCAGAACTAATTCAATTACGCGATGATGTGTTGTCAGCAGAGCTCGTCGACGGCGAAGAAGAACGCCTCACCCAAGAACGAGCGCTCATTCACAATGGTGCACGGATTACCGAGCTCGTTACCAGCGCCTATCAATTACTTAATAATGACGAACGTCATTCTCGTGCGCTTGTTACTGCTTCAGTGCTGCTTAGTCAAAACCTGAGTGATCTGGCGAAAATCGATCCTGAGGCCGAGTTACTTGTGAATCAAAGCACTGATATCCAATACGCAATTGAAGAACTGCTCGTTGCGGTGAGGAATTATCGTGATCGCATTGATTTTGACCCGCAACGCATTGAAGCAATCGAAGATCGCATCACCGTGCTACGGATGATTCAACGTAAATACCGTGCCACAATCAAAGAATTAATCCAGCGCGCCAATCAAGCTAACGAAGAAATTGAGCGGCTCGAACATAGCGCCGAACATATTGCACAACTCGAACAACAAGAGCAATTGTTACGCCGCAAAACAGGCCAGCTCGCCCAACAATTGTCTACAAAACGAGCCGACAGTGCCAAGATACTATCACAAGCTGTTGAGCAATCCGCCCATGATCTTGCAATGCCCCACGTCCGATTCCAAGTCCAACAACAAACGATTCCTGCAATTGATGGCATTATCATCGCATTACCGAATGGGGATTCACAAACCGTTGCCTATGAACGTACCGGTATCGACAAAGTTGAATTTTTGATTGCGCCAAACCCAGGTGAAGAACTCAAATCACTTGCCAAAACAGCATCCGGTGGTGAAGGGTCGCGGCTCTTCCTTGCACTCAAAGCCGTGTTATCACAAGTTGATACCGTCGAAACAATGGTATTTGACGAAGTCGATACAGGCGTTGGTGGGCGGGCGGGATTTGTTGTCGGAGAAAAACTCTGGCATATTAGTCGGCACCATCAAGTGCTCTGTATCTCGCATCTGGCACAAGTTGCCACATTTGGTGATAGTCATTTTGCTATCACCAAACGCATTTCAGCCGAACGTACGGCAACCCAAGTCACACTGCTTTCTCAACATGATCGCATTGACGAAATCGCAGCTATGCTCGATGGCCATCCAGTCACAGATCAAAGTCGCTTGGTAGCACGCGATATGATACATCGAGCCCAACAACTCAAATCAAGTCAGGAAATCCAAGCAGTCGTACCGTCTTCGTCATAAGTATTGCACCGACATAATATTACGTATGTCGGTGCTCCTATAAATTGATTTGTTCGTGAATACACGTATTTTCTAACACGCTACCGCATAACCACTACTTGCGGTGTGTGCGGCATAGGAATCTGTTTTTTCGTTATTTTTTCATACAAAATCGGAGGCTCTGGTGACCAATTCTTCACCTTTTGTTGTCTGGTGTCGGCGCTTAATTGAATTTGGTTGGTTATTAACCATTATCCTGATTCCTTCATACTTCAATTTACTCTCATCACGACACTTTGAACCAGACAAAGCAATAGTTTTACGTGCACTTGTGACCATTATAGCGTCGCTCGCAATTGCCCATTGGATTTACATCGTAGCAAATACGCCACAACGAAATATTCCAAAGTCATCTTTTTCGTGGCAACATTGGTTACGCACATATCCGCTTGTAATCGCAATTATTGCCTATATTGTCGTTTTTTTGTTCGCGACCGCAACATCTGTTGTACCAAGTGTGTCGTGGTGGGGTTCATATCAACGCCTCCAAGGAACATATACGAATTTATCCTATGTTGTCTTGGGGCTATTGATTGCACGTTATCTGACTACTCGCGAACAACTCATCCGATTAACCAGCGTGGTGATTTTGTCTGCGATTATTCCAACCTATTATGGATTTATTCAACATTTCGAGCTTGATCCTTTGCCGTGGAAAGGCGACGTTATTACCCGCGTGGCATCCACTATGGGGAATTCAATTTTCATTGCCGCCTATTTAATTTTGGTTATCCCATTGGCAATGGCTTTTGCAATTTCTCATTTGCAAAAAGCCCAAATCAAATCAACCCAGCCTCGTTTTTTTGCATGGCAATGGATACTGGGCTATCTGTTTGCTATTATCGGTGCGTTTGTGATTGCTTTCGCGGCCATGCAATTTGGCGCCGTGGTACGTGCCATCGATGTGCGCTTCTGGTGGGTCTATCCAGGCTCATTGCTCTGTGCGACGGCTGCCTTACTCTTACCCGCCTGGCCAATGCACCGCTCCCCCAACCAACGCATTATTGTGTTCATTCCTGCAATCATCACAATCTTATATGTTATCTGTACGAGTTTGTCCGCAGCAACGAGTGATGGCGTCCAATTCATTGCACCAAGTGCTGATCGCTTCGGCGCAAATTGGCAATCATGGTTAGTAGCTGCCGTGTTATTACAAATCAGTGCAGCAGGTTGTTTTGTGATAGCGCCGAAAAATGTCGAAGAAGCGCCACTCATCCATTGGGCTGCCGGGATTGGGAGTATCGTGATTAGTCTGAGTATGCTCATCACCGTGTTCTTTACCCAAAGCCGTGGTCCATGGATTGGTGGTGGGGTAGGGATTTTCACCTTTATCACCCTCTATCTCATCGATTTAATAAAAAACTCTCCTACCCATGCCCAACGTGCAAAACGGCTTTTGTTGATAGAATCGATTGGGTTTATTAGTATATTGACGTTTTTGTTGGTATTCAACTTTGCCAATATTCCAGCACTTAAACCACTACGCGAAATGCCTTATATCGGCCGTATGGGTAAATTGTTCGACGTGAGTGCGGGTACCACCGGTAATGTCCGGATGAAAATCTGGTTTGGCGATGCAAATGCAGGTGGCACCATCGGATTGATAAAATCAAACCCAATCCGCACCATCATTGGCTGGGGTCCCGAAAGTATGTTTGTGGCATATACACCATTTTATCCACCCACCCTTGCACACGAAGAATCACGGAGCGCATCTCCTGATCGTTCACACCAAGCATTACTCGATGAGGTCGTCAATAAAGGGGTGCTTGGTTTGCTCAGTTATTTAGCCGTAATTGGTTTTGCCCTTGCCCTTGCGTTCAAATTGCTGCGGCGCAACACACTCTCTGCGGAGCAACGGATCCTCATAGTTGCGGCAGTTAGCATGATTGTCGCCCACAACGTCGAAGGTCAAGTTGGTATTCCGATTGTCGTTACGTTGATGTTTTTATGGGTAGCCATTGCCCTGCTCATCGTGATTGATTTTCAAACCACACCGGTGAGTACACCAGCACCCGTTGATGTCACGCCTGAATCAACCAAAATACTACCAACTGTTGCAAACACAAACCGTCGCCGTAATCCCCAACGCACACAATCAGCGCCAACCCGCAATACATCAGCCAGCACCGATAGTAGTGCGGGTGTATGGGCCTTTTGTGCCGTGGTGTTAGTTTTGGGATTAACCATTGCCTGGACATGTAATCTCGACAATGCCCTCGCCGATATGCGCTTCCAGCAAGGTCAAAACTACACCGACAGTGCGAACTCGTCTGGGAACCTCGATCAGCAAATTATCGGCATGACCTACTATACCGACGCAATTCGCATGGAACCAGAACAAGATTTGTATTACCTCAATCTTGGCCGTTCTTTGCTCAAATACGCTGATGTACGCCGGAGCCAACCACCTACCGCTACAACTCCTGCGCAACCAATGAATTTGAATGCACTGATTCAACAACAAGCACCGGCTGATTTACAAGCATTCCTTGCGCCCCTTACCGCAAGCGAAGCAACCCAATATGCCGAAGCAACCTTACTCAAAGCGCATGCACTCAACCCACTCAATAAAGACCATTTTGCCAATATGGCGCGCCTCTATATTTTTTGGTATACCCGCATCGAAGCCAAACCCGAAATACTCCAAAAGGCCTTGCAGTGGTTCCAAGATGGGGTCGACGTAGCGCCCAAAGATGTCACGATTCTCAATGAGTACATTGAATCGCTCCTCACCTATGCAGCGAGCATCCAAACTAGTGATCCTGCAACTGCCACAAAAACAATCGCCGATGCGAATCAACTCTTACAACGTTCGCTTGCCCTCGACAATAAGTACGCTGATACCACGCTGCGTCAAGCCAACGTGTTACGCGCAACAGGAGAATACACCAAAGCGGTGTCTATTTATACACCACTTATTGTTAAAAATCCACGCGTGCTTGATTCGCAAATTACAACGATTATCCGCCAAATTGCAACACAACCAGATTTGCTTGCGCAAATCCGTGATGCGTACAACACCAATCTCAAAGCTTCTGATGCACTTTCGATTTCGATTATCGGGTTGCTCTCATCACAACTCAATGATCACGATAATGCGATTCTCGCATTCGGCAAACTTGCCCAAATGCAACCAGATAGCCTCGAAGCCCAACAAAACTACACCCTCGTACTCAGCGACGGCCAACGCTATGCCGATGCAACCATCCAAGCCGAAAAATTAGCGTCGCTTGCCAAAACCAAAGGTGTTTCTCAAGATAACCTGACCCTCTATACCCAACTCATTGACTACTTCAAAGCGAAAGCGGGCAATTAGTCTGAAAGAAACAAAAAAAAACCCACGAGGCATACGCCTCGTGGGCTTTTTAAATAATTACTTAACGCGGGTTTTCAACGTGCTGCTGGCACTGAAGCCTGGTGTCTTCGTTGCCGGGATGTTGATTTTGGCACCGGTTTGTGGGTTCACACCTTCGCGAGCTTGGCGTTGGCGTACTTCGAACGTGCCAAAGCCAGTCAACGTCACTTTGTCGCCAGCCTTCAATTGATCAGCAATAACTTCGAGTGCTGCATCAATGACTTCTTTGGTGTCCTTTTGTGACATCTTGGCTTTTTCAGCAACAGCCTTCACAAAGTCAGTCTTTTGCATTGCATTGTCTTTCTGCACTAGTATCACGAATTCCCTCTATATTTATACTGCTTTTTATTTGCGTTGTCAAGTATTTGTCAATAATTAATTCAAATTGTTTATATGTGAAAATAATGTAATCAAAAATATATTAATTAAATCTATTTATACCATTATATTGCAATTTATTAACAATACAAGATATCCGTTAGAAATGAATATCTTGTATTGTTACCGCACAAACCAAATTTATTGACCGTCGATATAAATTGCCTTCTCTTGCGAAAAGAACTCGATGGCGCCTTTGCCCATTTCACGGAACATGCCCGAGCCACTCTGCTTAAATCCACCAAATGGTGCTTGAATAGACACGCCAGCGGTTGGTTGATTCACTTTCAACATACCTGCTTCGGCACGCTCAGCAAAACGAATCGCATTACGCAAATCATTCGACACTAATGACGCAGATAATCCGTATGGAATATTATTGGAAATAGCAAAGGCTTCATCAAGCCCATCAGCTTCAATAACCCCAATCACCGGGCCAAAAACTTCTTCTTGAGCAATGCGTGAATCAGGCCGCACATGCGTCAATACCGTTGGCCGCACAAAATACCCATTCCCCTCTGGTGCAGATCCACCAGCCACAATTTGGGCACCTTCGCTACTCGCAATCTGAATATAATCCATATCCGTCTTGTGCTGGCTGGCACTCACCGCTGGTCCCATTTGGACACCATCAACGAGTCCCGGACCAACCACTAACGCTTGTGCGGCTGCTGCGAGCCGCTTCGAAAACTCGGCCACAATTGATTTGTCGACGATCACGCGACTGGTGGCCGTACAAGCCTGGCCAGTCAAACCAAATCCACCACGCACCACGATGTTTACTGCTTTGTCGATATCGGCATCTGCCGCCACAATCACCGGGTTTTTGCCACCCATTTCGAGATGGGTACGCGTCAACCGCGGTGCTGTTTTTTGGTACAACGCATGACCAACCGCATACGAACCCGTAAATGATACCGCCTTAATCCGTGCATCTGTGGCGAGCGTATCACCAATCGTACCACCACTGCCGGTCACACAATTCACCACACCGGCAGGCAACCCAGCTTCGTGCAAGGCAGCCATCAACCGCAACGCCATCAGTGGGGTGGCTGAAGCCGGTTTGAGCACCACCGCATTGCCCATCACCAGCGCCGGTGCCATCTTCCATACCGGAATCGACAATGGGAAATTCCATGGCGTAATAATCGCCACCACCCCTAACGGTACACGTACGCTATAAAGCAACGTCGAAGGGGTATCGGCGGGCAATACGTCACCACCGACCCGCCATGCTTCACCGGCAAAATAGCGAAACACTTCGACGGCACGAACCACTTCCATCCGTGCTTCGGTTTTGGTTTTGCCTTCTTCGCGGGTCAATTCAATCGCCCATTGATCAATTTGGGTTTCGATTAAATTCGCTACTTTGTGCAAAATCCGGCCACGCTCTGGTGCCGGCCGGGCCGCCCACGCTGGTTGGGCCGTAGCAGCTGCGGCAATCGCTTGCTGGACGTCGACAATCGCAGACGATGGGGCATACCCTACCAATTCATCGAGCTGGGCCGGATTACGAATTTCACTGTAATTCCCATTACTCGGTGCAACCCATTCACCACCAATAAAATTCCGTTGCTTTTCCATCATTATTCCCCTTTATGGTGCGAAAAGCGACGCACCATCGCATCGCTTTTTGCACAAAAATCATCCTGTCCGTAACACACCCTTATGGCTGATAATCGGGATTATCCCACACAATCAACGTCGCATCGTTGCCTAATTCGGCGTCATGCAGATAATCATGAATGATACCCCGGACGGTGTAGCCGTTGCGGAGTTGCGGCGTCAAGGTAGGATCTTTCAATTCACCTGTCGCCACTTTGGCCGCATATTCTGCGAGTGACATTTGCTCTTTGTGAAAGCGATACCCAGGCACCATGCCACCACCAACCATACCACGTAAATTCAGCGTTTTAATCAATGATTTACGTGCGTCATACAGTGCCGATGCAATCCCGCGCTGGCGGAATTCAGGCAACGTGCTCATATCAGCGCCATACAGCCATTCACCGTCTGGTTCGTGATTAGTAAAAAAACCACTGGCGATCATGTCATCAAACGCATGCTGGGCATGCGCCAAATCAATATGGCGCCGCAACGACGAACTCATCCCCACAATTTGGCCATCAATCAACGCCACGTGTTGCCCAGCAGGGAACATCTGCACTTGGCTGATGATGTGTTCACGGCGAAACAAATGCGACGGGTCGAGTGACGGATAACAGCGCTGTTGCAATAATTCCAGTGATTCGGCATCCGCTAATTGCGTCTGCCGAATCATAACCTGTGTCGTTGTCATTACTATACCGATCGCACTGCCGCATCAAGCACGGCCAGTCCTTCTTGGAGTTGCTCGTCGGTAATCACCAGCGGCATCAACAAGCGCACACAGTTGGTGTACAACCCGGCTCGCATGGTAATTACCCCGTGTTGCAAACAATAACTGCTGATTTTGGCGACGGCATCGGGGTCGGGTTCGCGGGTGGTACGATCTTTGACGAATTCGATGGCAATCATGCTACCCAGACCGCGCACATCACCAACCTTGGGAATTTCACGTTGCCAAGTTTCGCCGAGGGCTTTGATTTGGGCACCGATTTTTTTGGAACGCTCCAACAAATCACCATCTTGGAATTGGTTCATCACTTCAATGGCTGCCACACAAGCCAACGGATTACCGCCGTACGTGCCACCAATCCCACCGATATGGACTTTATCCATCAATTCAGCCCGACCCGTCACCGCAGCCAATGGCATGCCAGCAGCAATTGATTTGGCTGTCACGATGATATCGGGCTCGACACCCATTTGCTCCATGGCAAACAACGTCCCCGTACGACCAAAGCCACACTGGACTTCATCGGCAATCAACACAATGCCGTATTTGTCGCACAAGGCGCGTAAACGTTGCATATAGGATTTGGGCACCGGGATAAAGCCACCTTCGCCTTGGACAGGCTCGATGATAATCGCGGCTACGGCGTTCGCATCTACATGCGTCAACAGCATCCGTTCGAGTTGATCGGTACAGGCACCGCTACACGAGTTTTGGCACATGCGGCATTGATATTCGTAGGGGAATGGTGCGCGGTAGATTTCTGGCACAAATGGTCCGAGGTTCTTTTTGAACGCCGTTTTGGACGTGAGTGACAACGTCATCAATGTACGCCCATGATAGCCACCTTCAAACGCAATAATCGCTTGCCGGCCAGTGGCAACTTTGGCGATTTTGATGGCGTTTTCGACCCCTTCGGCACCACTATTCGCCAAAATCGTTTTGCAAGCGCCGCTAATCGGCACTGCGTCGTTGAGCCGTTCACACAATTCCACATAGGATTCGTACGTACCAACCAACGCCGAAAAGTGAATCAGTTTTTGGGCTTGGGCATGAATCGCATCAACCACTGCGGGCATGGTGTGTCCAGCATTCAATACACCGATACCACCGACGAAGTCGAGGTAGGTGTTGCCGTCCACGTCTGTTACCGTTGCGCCATGCGCATGGTCAATGGCAATGGGATGTGCTTTGTAGAGGCCATTTGGTACCGCAGCTTCACGGCGGGCCACAATCGCCCGTGATTTAGGACCAGGAACTTCGGTTACAAGATTAATTGTCTTTGACATTCCAATTTCCTTTCAACAACGACAACGCTACTCTGGAATTTGGCCACCGAACTGTTCTGCATATTGTAACCGATAGAGACGGGCATAGTAACCATTTAATGCCAATAATTCATCATGCGTCCCGTCTTCTACCAATTTACCCCGATGTAACACCAAAATCCGATCTACATACCGAATCGTCGACAAACGATGGGCGATAACCAGCGACGTCCGCCCCTTGAGCAATCGTTGCACCGCAACCTGCATAATTTGTTCGGTCTCAGTGTCAACACTGCTGGTGGCTTCGTCGAGGATGAGCATCACTTCTGGATTAAACGCCATCGCCCGTGCAAACGCCAGCAACTGCCGTTGCCCGACCGACAAATTCGAACCGCGCTCACGTACTTCATAATCATACGTGCCCGGCAATTTGTCGATAAATGTCGCCGCACCAGAAATTTCAGCGGCTGCCTGCACTTGGGCATCACTAATCGTCGTATCGTGCAAGCGAATGTTGTCGCGAATCGTTCCGCTGAAACAGGTGGGGTCTTGGGGCACTGCACCCACATGACTCCGCAAATCGTGTTGACGCAAGGCACGAATGTCAATTCCGTCGAGCAAAATCGCACCTTGCTGGATTTCATAAAAGCGCGCCATCAAACTCACCAACGACGTTTTGCCAGCACCCGTCGCACCCACCACCGCCACCGCTTGCCCCGCCGGAATCGTGAAAGAGACCCCTTTGAGTACTGGTTCTTCTGGATTATAACCAAATACGACATTATCAAAGGTGATTTCACCACGCACTGGCGTAACCAGTTCCAACGGCGCTACAGGGTCTACAATGTCGGCGGGTGTATCCAACACCCGGAACACTCGTTCCGACGACGCCATGGCGCTCTGGAGGGTGTTGTAGCGGTCTGCTAATTGCCGGATAGGTTGAAAGGCTTGGTCAGTATATTGAATAAACGCCACCAACAACCCGATGGTCACATAATCACCTAACACCAGATTGCCACCGAGCGTCAACAATACCGCCGACGCCATTACCGATGTCACATAAATCGTCGGGAAAAAGACCGCAAAAGTATTGTTGGAGTGAAATTGTGATTGCAGATATTCTTTGCTGATGGTCGAAAAGAAGGTGCGACTGCTTTCTTCACGCCGAAACAGCTGTGTCACCAACACACCGGTGATTTGTTCATTGAGGTAGGCATTGATGCGTGCCAAGCGTTGGCGCATCACCCGGTACGTCGTGCGCATAATCCGCTGGAAAATAATCGTCGATAAAATCACTACCGGGAAAATACAAAACGACACCAACGCCAAACGCCAACTCAACAACAACATCGTCACTACGATAAACAACAAACGTACCAAATCACCGAGCAGTGCCACCGTGCCTTGGGTGATAAAGTCATTGAGTGCGTCGACGTCGTTGGTAATGCGGGTAAGTAGACGCCCAACCGGATTGTGATCAAAAAAGCGCAGGCTCATCGATTGAATATGCCGAAAAATCGCCATCCGGATATCAATGATGATGCGTTGGCTCATCGACTGCATGATGTAGGTTTGCACATAGCGAAACAGAAACGAAAAAACCAATGTCCCGGCATACATATAAAAAATCGGCCAGATGCCTTCTACATCGCGGTTGGCAATTGGACCGTCGATTGCAATCCGAATCAAATAGGGTGGGATAAGCTCGACCAAAGCGCTCCCAATCATCAACACAATTGAGGCAGTCAACGACCATTTATACGGCAACACAAAGCCCATCAGCCGGCGCACTAAGCGCCCGTCGTAGGCTTTCCCTAGTATTTCATCATCATAAAACGTCATGACATCCCCCGTTATTCAGTACGTCAGGTGCACTTGCGACACCAACAAATTAGGCATTATCAACTGCATCTGCCAACGTTTCGCGTTGATACATGGCGGTATATAAACCACCCTGCGCCAACAGGGTCGCATGCGATCCTTGCTCGGCGATTTCGCCATCACGGAGCAGTACGATCAAATCGGCATCACGCACGGTGGCAATCCGTTGCGCAATCAAAATCGCAGTCCGCCCATGGCGAAATTGGCGCAAGCCTTCGAGTATTTGAGACGCAGTATGGGTATCGACACTTGACAGTGCATCATCGAGCACCAAAATCGCTGGGTCGCGCAACACCGCCCGGGCAATTGCGGTGCGTTGTTTTTGACCACCAGACAACGTGACACCCCGTTCACCCACCAACGTATCAATGCCGTCGGGTAATTGCACCACGTCATTACTCAGCCGTGAGATATGCAGGGCTCGTTCGATTTCTTCTGCTGACGCATCAGGTCGACCAAACGCCACGTTTTCACGGACGGGCACACTAAACAAAAAGGTATCTTGGGGGACATAGCCGATTCCTTCGCGCAACGACGCTAACTCAATGTCGCGGATGTCGTGGCCGTCCACCGATATCGTCCCTTCAGTGGGATCTTGGACCCGCGCCAACAAATTCACCAGCGTGGTTTTGCCACCACCGGTGGCTCCCACAATCGCCACCGTTTGCCCTTCGGCAACCTCAAACGAAACATGGCGCAAAATCCAGCGTGCGTCAGCACCACTCCCAACGGACACTCCCACATTATGGAATTTAATCGCGCCGGTTACCGCATGTGCAACCCCGCCATGTTCATCGTTATTGCGAATCGACGGCACCCGTTGCAATACCTCACCGAGGCGCCCTGAAGCAGATACCGCCTGTTGATACAAATCAACCGTCCACCCCAGTGCCACCACCGGCCATCCCAAGGCTGCCAGATAACTATTGAACAACACGAGGTCACCAATGCTCATTTGGCCAGCAGCCACTTGTTGGCCACCGATAAGCAATACCAGCGCACCGATAATTCCCAACACGAGGCTAATAATCGGCCAGAGCAAACCACTCAACAGCACGTAGCGCACGTTTTGGGCGCGATAGCGTTCATTTACGCGTAAAAATTCTTCGGTCTCTTGGGCTTCTTGGGTATAGGCTTTGATGGTGCGGATACCCGAAAAATCTTCTTGGACACGGGTTGATACTTCGCCAAACAAATCTTGGACTTTGCGAAAAATCAGACGCATCCGCGCACCGACCACAATAAACAAAACCGTCACTACCGGCAACAGTGCCAGCACAATCAACGCTAAGGTTAAATTGGTGGCCATCATCAATACCGATGCCGACACAATCATCAATACGGCACCGATTTGTTGGACACCAGGACCAAAAAACTGCCGAATTGCCGAAATATCGTTGGTGACACGGGTCATCAAGTCGCCGGTATGATGTTCACCATAAAACTTTTGATCGAGAATCAACAAGCGATGGAACATCGCCTCACGCACATCACCTTCGACTTGGTGTGCAGTGCCGAGGATGAGCACCCGTGATAAAAAACCAAACAGAAATACGACGGCAGCCATGCCTAGCATTTTGAGGGCGGAGGCGACTAAATCATCCCAAATAATCCCTCGGGTGCTGATTTCGTTGACGACATCACGCACGACTTGCGGCACCATCACCGTAAACCCAATTTGAATAGTGTTAAACAAAATCCCCAACAGGTAGCGCCAACGGTAGCGCACTACATACGGCCACAATGCACGTAATTGATTCATGAACCAATCCCTTAATTATTGGAAACCTGACTGACAGTTAGTATACCACTGCAAAAGAACACTGCCCACGCACAGAACGTGCGTGGGCAGTGTTTTAGGGAAATACGAAACGGATATACCAATAACGACTAATCGTCGTTTTGCATGGCCATTTCGCGGCGTTTCTGGTCACGTTTGCGTTCTTCTTGGTTGAGCAAGCGTTTGCGCAAGCGATAATTCTTGGGGGTGACTTCGAGCAATTCGTCGTCGCCGAGATATTCGACGGCGTCGTCAAGGCTCAAATTCCGTGGCGTTTCGAGGCGCAATGAATCATCGGCACCCGACGAACGCATGTTGGTCAAATGCTTCTTTTTACAGCAATTGACTTCAAGGTCACGTTCACGGATATGTTGGCCGATAATCATGCCTTCGTACACTTCATACCCTGCCGAAATAAAGAGTTGGCCGCGCTCTTGGGCGCCAAACAGACCAAAGGTCGTGGTCATGCCTGATTCTGAGGCGACGAGTGAACCCAAGGCTCGGGTGCTGATTTCGCCCATCATCGGTTGGTATTCGAGGAACAGCGCATTGAGCTGACCTTCACCGCGTGATGCCGTCATGAATTGTTGGCGGAAGCCCAACAACCCGCGAGTAGGCACGTGGAAGGTGAGATTGACGGTACCGTCTTCACGGTAGCTCATATCGCGCATTTGACCACGGCGTTGACCGAGCAATTCGATGACGGTGCCTTGATATTGTTCAGACACTTCGATTTC
>CAISXI010000369.1 GCA_903889425.1 uncultured Roseiflexaceae bacterium
AATTTGTCGAGGCGAATTGCCCGCATCAAAGGATGCTTGGCGAGCAACGCAATTGGAGCTTGTTTGCCGATAATAATGCCCGCTTGGGGCCCGCCAATCAATTTGTCGCCACTGAAACAAACCACGTCGGCGCCGGCGGTGATGCGGTCGGGGATGAGTGGTTCGGCGGCGAGTCCATAGGTGGTGACATCAATGAATGACCCGCTGCCGAGATTGTCGACCAGCAAAATCCCTCGTTGCTGGGCAAGCTCGCCGAGCTCACTCAGTTCGGCGTGATGCACAAATCCTTGCATGCGGAAATTGCTGGTGTGTACCTGCAAAATCATCGCCGTGCGCTCGGTAATCGCTTCGGCATAGTCACGCACATACGTCCGGTTGGTGGTGCCCACTTCGACTAAGGTGGCACCGCTCTGGCGTAACACGTCGGGGATGCGAAAGCCGCCGCCGATTTCGACCGCTTGGCCACGTGACACAATTACTTCGCGCCCATGCGCTAACCCGGTCAGGGTCAACAAGATGGCGGCGGCGTTGTTGTTGACGGCGATGGCAGCTTCGGCGCCACTGAGGTGGCGAAGCAGGCCTGCGAGGTGTACGCTCCGTTCGCCCCGCTTACCGTTGACCAGATTATATTCGATATTGACGGTGCCGGCGCCGTGCTGTAATGCCTGGCGAGCGGCCTGGCTCAGTGGGGCGCGGCCGAGATTGGTTTGCAAAAGCACGCCACTGGCATTGATGACTGGCCGTAATGACGGCGCCAATAATTGGGCCAGATCGTGCCGCAGGAGCGCCACAATGGTCTCAAACGCAGGCACTTCACCGGGGCGCTGGCGTATTTTTTCTACCAAAAGCCGCGCTCGGCTAACCACCGTCGGGCGTGGGAGTGGCGAATCGGCTGCGACGGCACTGACTAAGCGCTCGATAGACGGTAAGTGACGTTGGGGTGTGGTCATGGTTTGGGGATACTCGTTGGTAGCGTGATTGCGGGTAAATAGGGCATTAATATCGATTGACCACTGAGCAGGCGCCCGAGCAAAATCGCCCCGATAATGGCGGCGGCAATACCGACGACGGCTAAGGCGGCCCGCACCCAACTCCACGAGTCGTGGGGTACATCAAAGACAAATAAGCGCTCGGTGCCCGGCACGATGCGGAGCTGGGCTAGACCCCAATTGACATCACGGCGACCACTAGTAAGGGCGCGCCGGCCGCGGGTGACAGCCAGGTCGAGTGGGACATCTTCGATGATGGCGTTGTAGCACGTCGCGGCAAAGCGCACGATGGTGTCGGGACGACTAATCCCACTAAATGTGATGGCGGCGTTGATGGTTTTGCTCATCAACAGCGCCGCAAAAATCTGGGGCATGGCGCGGATTTGCGGTTCACCACTAGCTGCTAGTGTGACACAAATCAAGCCGATATCGGGGTACTGAGTCAGCAGGTCGTTGAGCTCGAATACGTCGATTTCGCTACCAAAGGCAATTCGGATGAGGTGATCGGCATTGAGAAAAACATCAC
>CAISXI010000370.1 GCA_903889425.1 uncultured Roseiflexaceae bacterium
CCGCCGCATGGTTGGCACGGGCAGCCGGTAATTGGGTGGGATAGTCGGCAACCGCCACCTGATGGGCGGCCAACGCATCCAAAATTTGTTGATGGCCCTGGCGCATATGCGCGTCGAGTGCCGTAATCGCGGCAGGAATCGCTGTCATCGATAAACCTTTGCATATATTTCATGAGTTGTTACCATATTACTATCAATCATAACATACACTACTGTCATACTGACCTACGTAAACCGGTATAATCGAATCAAGTAATAGCCAGGAAGGATACGCCAATGGTTGTATTTGTAATGATTGACGGCATGCGCCCCGACGCCATGACCGCTACGCTGTGCCCCAATTTACACACCTTGATGGCCCGCGGTGCCAGCACCATGCAAGCCCAAAGCGTCATGCCCAGCATCACCTTGCCCTGCCACACCTCACTGTTTCATTCAGTTCCCCCCACCCGCCACGGGATTACCAGCAACTACTTCATCCCCATGGCCCGCCCCCTCCCCGGGTTGATTGAAGTCGCCCGAGCCGCTGGCAAAAAGAGCGCTTTTGTGCATAACTGGGAACCGTTGCGTGATATGGCTCGCCCAGAGCAATTGTCGTATGCGTGGTGCCACGAACCACCCCTTGACCCCACTTATGATGACGAAATGCACGTCGAAGCAGTGCGCGTGGTCAAATCTAATCGTTACGACTTCGTATTTGTCTACTACGGCTCCGTCGATACCGCCGGCCACGCCTATGGCTGGATGGAGCCCGGCTACCTCGGTCAACTGAGCCATGTCGACAGCCTGTTTGGTGAATTACTGGCTGCCTTGCCTAGCGACACCCACCTCATCGTCCAAGCCGACCACGGCGGCCACGATCGCACCCACGGCACCGATATGCCCGAAGACATGAACATCCCCTGGATTGCCGTCGGTCCCACCGTCAAACCCGGCTACACCGTCCAACGCGCCATATCGTTGATTGACACCACCCCTACCCTGGCCCGCATGCTGGGAATCGCCCCCCACGAAGAATGGGAAGGCACCTGCGTCGACGAAATGTTTGTTGATTAAACTGCAAAAAATGGAGAGACGCTGATTGCAGCGTCTCTCCACCTCCCACCTCACCCAAAAATTAACGGCGCATCACGGCCCCGTCGTAATCGTGATGGTTTGGTCAGGCGCCGTCCCCACCACATATACCATCTCGTGGCCATTGATTTGGATGGCTAGCGCGCCGCTCGCAAACTGCACCACCGTCACCGGTGTCAGTGTCGCCTCACTCAATACTGTCCCCAGCGCAGCCGGGATACCACCGGCACTAGTCAAGGCCTTGCCAATCTGTTGGCGCACCGCTATTGGACCGGCGCTATAGACGTCAGGGTCAGCAGTTGTCCAGCTACTTACGATACGCTGATAGCTGTTTTGGGGAAATACGGTGGTTAACCAGATGACTTCATTGCGCTGAGCCACATAAAACGCCACCCCATTCTGGAAGGTTTGATACGGCGCAGTCACCTGATCGACTGCCGTCACACAAGACACATCAAACGGCACTACCGTCACCAGACCATGCATCGACGCCGGGAGTTGACCACAACTGGGGGACGATACGGTCATTGTCTCGGCGCCGAGCCGCCCCAACAAGACTTCATAGGGGGTGCCTGCAAATTCGGGGTGCCATTCCATGCGGCGGCGCTCAAAATACTGCACCTCGCCCCGCCAATTTCCCAACGATTCTGTTTGGCGCGCCGTGATGGGATAGCCAAAGCGCATCACACCGCCGTTTTTTTGCCAATATGCCAAAAATGGCTCGCACACGGTATAGCCAGTCACATCAAAATAACGACATCCGGCCTGCGGAGTCTCACTCCCTTGTTGCCACGGTCGGCCTTGGCGTTCGCGGGCCAACGCCCCCAAGCGCCCTGCAAGGACGCCTTGAACACCATGGTCTTCGAGGCGGTCGCGTTCGAACCATTGGGTTGGGCCACGCCATGTGCCTTCGATGGTCTCGTCGTGGAGCACTCCCAACGGGTAGCCAAACACCGCCAGACCGCCATTTTTTTCCCAATATGCCAAAATCGGATCACTGACACAAAACCCCGTTTCGGCGAAACAGCGTGTACGCGCAGCGCTGGTTGACGTCCACCCCAATACCAGCCATACCATCAATACTCCTACAAACACCCTGCGCATGCACCGTACCCCTTAATACACTACTCTTTTTCTGTATAAATTATACCCAATTTAACTGCACAACAATGCACCATTCTACGTGGGCGCCAAACCACCCACGCGTTAGCGTAACTGCCATGTTTCGCTGAAGCTATTACGCATTATTTTGGATTTCCGACTGCCATCAGGAGCCACCACCCACACCGTCAACACGTTATCAGCCATACCGGCATGCACATGTACCGTGACCTGGTGCTGGGTAATCACGATATCCAGGAGCCAATCCCCTACCAACACTTGCTCAAGGCGCACTTCGGGCCACTCCGCTGGCAACTGCGGTGTGATAGTGATTTGGTGATTGCGCATATCGGGTGCGATACCACACAATCCTTCGACAATCCCTTGGACAAACAAGGCTGCCGACCACAACTGAATAAAACAAATTCCTTGCGGAATCAATTCTTTCATCAATCCCAACGAGCCTTGGCGCGCCGTCGACCCAATACTACGCAGTAATTCAATGCCATACGCAGAATCGTGTTGGGCAAAGGCACTCAATGCCAGCAAGCCCGTCGGGAGCGTCCAAACCCGTTCGTCGTCAGCTTTAGTGTGCATCAGTCCCCACTGATTGACCAAATCACGGCGTACCTGTTGATACACGACCTGTTGGCGCGCAGGGCTGGCAATCTGGGTTTGGACCGGCACAATCGCCGTCCAATGGCGGTCGAGTTGGGGGGTGCCGTCACGCTGGAGCGAATCAGCATACAACGATTCTTTTTCTAACCACCAGGCTTGTTCAAAGCGAGTAGCCAAATTGGTTGCATAGGTGCGCCACACCTGTGCTTCGTCAACATGTCTATCGGCCGTCGCCCAATCAGCGAGTGCCACCAAAGCCTGATAGATGTAGCAGACGGTGTCGAGTTTGAATGGGCCCATGCCGTGGCGTTCAACCATGCCATCGCCATACGGCCAGTGGTGCCCATTGAGGACACCCATCACGTGTTGCATCCCCTCGGCACACACCGTATAAAGCCGAAAAGCGAGGTCGTTATCACCGCTCCAGCGCACATATTGCCAACAAGCCACGGCAAATTGGGGCGTTTCTTGGGCATTGCCTGGGTGAAAAATCCGCCCGTTGGTGGTAATTTCGTGGGGTACACGTCCACAGGCATGATTGGCATGTGCCGCTAAATACGCGAGTACACTCTGTGTCCCCTGCCCAAACCCAGCCGCCATCAACCCTGGCACGGCATACGCCGTGTCACAGCCAAACACTTGGGGGTATTCGGGGATGCCTGCCAAAAAATAGATGGGCATTTGGTGTGGTTGCGTCACCAATTGTCGCAGATTGTGCGTGGCCACCTGCCAATAGTCGTTGAGGGCGGTGTCAGGCGTGGTCAGGCGCACCCCGTGGGTCACGGTCATGGGTGACTCGAGTAATCCTTCGCGGGCGACGATTTTGGTGTGTTTGCCACACCAGCGTTTGGCGAGGGCCGTCGCTTCGGTTTGTGCTTCATGATCCACTGCCAGTACCCAGTCGATACTCCATGGCGCTTGTGGCGCAACAGTCACCGTTGATTGGGCACTGACCACATCGGCATTGATCTGCCAACGCCAGTCCAATGAATTGCGGGCAACCGCCGCCCCTTCCCAATCAATGCCCTCGCGATCGAAGCAGACACTATGCGCAAAGACTCGATAGCGCAACGGCCATTCGTCGATGCCACCAAACCAACAGCCGCGTATATCCGTCACGAGTTCGATGGCGACGGTACCCTGCCATGATTGCGCTGTCTGATTATGAATCTGTACTTGCACACTCAATAACGGCAAATTGGGGTGGAGCGTTTCTTGGACCACCACCTGCAATCCGGCGTGCTGATGGACTCGTTCCACGTAGTGAGGGTAGACGGTACAGTGCGTTGCTGGTGCGAGCACCTGCCCATCGATGCGCACCTGCCAGCCTTGCATCATGCGCATCGGGTGCGCCCAGAGACCACCCATTTTGCCCACCAAATGCTCGTCGCCATAGGGAGTAATTGCACC
>CAISXI010000371.1 GCA_903889425.1 uncultured Roseiflexaceae bacterium
ATGATACGGCCCGCACGTTGGTGCCAGCACCGGTGGTTGATACCAAGTCGGGTGCCTCGGTAGGGATTATCGCTTACGGGTCGACGCATGATGCGGTGCGTGAAGCACGTGATTATTTGCGCGCCCAGGGTGTCGAAAGTAGCTACCTGCGGCTCCGGGCATTGCCATTCAACGACGATATCAGTCAGTTTGTGGCACAGCATGCCGAAATCTATGTGGTGGAATTGAACCAAGACAGCCAGATGCTCCAATTGCTGTGTAGTCATGTGCCGGCCTTGGCTGGCAAATTACGCGCGGTCAATTTGTGTGACGGCTTGCCAATGACTGCTGAATTTGTGACCAATCGTATCCTTGAGCACCGTGGCGTCGTACGCAAATAAACGAGGTATCCACAATGACAACTGTAACGAATCGTCCGACCAATCGCATCGGACTTACCAGCCAAGATTACCAAGGTGGCACGACGACGTTGTGTGCTGGTTGTGGCCATAATTCGGTAACCAGCCAAATCATCGCTGCCTGTTATGATTTGTCGCTTGACCCCCGCCAAGTGGTCAAAATGAGCGGTATCGGCTGCTCGAGCAAGACCCCCGCCTACTTCCTTGGCCGCTCATTTGGTTTCAACACCTTGCACGGCCGGATGCCGTCGGTCACCACCGGCGTCGCCCTCGCCAACCGCACCTTGTTGCCCATCGGTATTAGTGGCGATGGTGACACGGGCAGCATTGGCTTTGGGCAATTCAAACACATGATGCGCCGCAATGTGTCGATGGTCTATATCGTCGAAAACAATGGCGTCTATGGCTTGACTAAGGGCCAACACTCAGCTACCGCTGATGTCGGTCAAAACCTCAAGTACGCCGGTATCAACGAACTCCCCCCTATCGACATTTGTGCTGAAGCCTTGTCTGCAGATTGTGGCTTTGTAGCTCGTTCGTTTGCCGGTGACGCCAAACAGGTGCGTGAATTGCTCAAGGCGGCCTTGTGCTATGAAGGAACTGCAGTGATTGACATCATCAGTCCCTGTGTGACCTTCAACAACCAAGATGCCTCGACCAAAAGCTACACCTATGGCAAAGAGCACGAAGAACGCATCCAAGACATCACCTTCATCCCCAGCTACAGCGAAGTCCAAGTCGACTACGAGCCAGGCACCGAGCAGATGGTGCGTTTGCATGACGGCCCGATGATTAAGTTGCGCAAATTGGCCCGTGACTACGATCCCACCGATCGCTGGCAGGCTATGAAGTTGATGGAAGAATCTCGGGTTGCTAACGAATTTGTGACTGGTTTGCTGTATATTAACGAAGCACGTGCCACATTGCCTCAAATAATGAATTTGAGCGACACGCCGTTGGCTTATATCGACGAAGCTCAACTGCGCCCCAGCCGTGATGCCTATGCAAGTGTAATGTCAGAATTCTAATTTTGTGTGGTCGTGAGCATGCGCTGACATGGTGTCAGCGCATGCTTTTTTATGGAGTAACCAATGAGCCTGATTTACCACCTCGTGACGACGACGCGCTGGCAGGATTGGCCCTGTGACCAACCCTATCTGCCGGCAGAATACGCCAACGATGGCTTTGTGCATTGTACAGCAGGCGATGAATTGATGATTGCGGTGGCCAATCGCTTTTATCAACAGGTGCCAGGGGATTTTTTGTTGTTGGTGATAGAGAGCGAGCGCTTGACGAGTCCGCTCAAATGGGAAGCGCCTAGCCCGGGCGATACCCTCGCCCCACTTTTTCCGCATATTTATGGGCCGATTAACCGCGATGCGGTGGTGGCCAGCAAATCCATTACCCGGGCCAGCGATGGGCGGTTCCTGACCATCGCATAACCAAAAATCGTGGCCATAGGGGGAATCTATTCCGGCGGGGATGAATAGTGTCATCCCTGCCGGAATTTGCGTATTCACGCTAGCCAAAATATTTTTTATTAAAATAAATAAATTACAAACTATAAAAAATAGTACTACATTTGAGTTGACAATAAAAATAATGAATGCTAGTATGTGTAGTAAGAAATAAGTAGGATTTGGTCAGCTATGCCACCACGATATGCGCAAAAATATGGACCGATACAGCGGCGGCGTGATGGAGTTACGCCGCCGTCGATTCCCATGCCACAGGAAGCGCCAGTGCGTGAAACGCGCGTGGTGGGTGGTGGGGTAACGGGGTGGTTGAGCCGGACATACGACCACGCGAGTAGTAGTGATATTCGGGGAGTGGTGATTATTGCGGTTGTATTGGTATTGCTGGCGGTTTGTGTGCCGTATGTATTGCCCAACAGTGAGCCAACGGTGAGTGCGGATGTAACATTGCAAGGCGTGGCGATGAGTGGCTTGACGCGGGATATGTTGACAGAGCGGATTAGTCAGCGCTACGAGGCGTTTTTGAATGAGCCGGTGACGTTGGTGTATCACGACAAAGTATGGCATCCGAGTGCGCCTGATTTAGGGATTTCGATTGATATTCGGCAGACAAGTAATGAGTTCTTGGGGATAAACACGGGGCGGGGCCTCGGGGTGTGGTGGCACAACACGTGGTTGCG
>CAISXI010000372.1 GCA_903889425.1 uncultured Roseiflexaceae bacterium
AGTAGTCGAAGTCACTCTTGGTGAGCCCATCGCTGAGTGCAGGGATTGCGCCAAGTGAACTAATCACCATGTCGTTTTGCACGATGATATAACTCAATGTAGCGAGTTTATAGAGTTTGTATTCGCTCAAGCCGTCCGTCGAAATACGTTTCGTGATTTTGGCAAGGGCTTGACTACTAATCGAACTCCCTGTGCTATTCCAGTGGGCGATGGGGAAATCATGCGGCGTGCTGGAATTCGCAGGATTAGACATAATGATGAATCCAGCCGCTTTGCTCTTGCTGGCGTCCGCAAACACCGCGAGTTCATAGTACGCCGGCGTGTTGCCGCTGTCGACGTCTGGGCGGTACATGGGGATCGCAACATCGCCAATGAATGGGGTATTCCAGTCAGGTGCCACGTTGAATTGGGCATCGGCGATATGTTGGAGTGCGCGGTACAACATACCCCTGGGGAGTTGACTTACCGGAATCATCCCACGCCCAAATACCCCAGGCGTGGCCGTGAGTGTGGCAGTCGCGGTACGGGTGGCAGTGCGGGTAGCGGTGTAGGTGATGTTTGCTGCCTTGGTGGCACTGGCGGTATTGGTCGTTGTCGGGCTTTTGGTGATGGTTGCCTGGTAGGTGGGTGTGTTGATTTTGGTGCGACTCGGTACCGTGGCAGTCGCCGTGGCAGTCCGCGTCTGAGTCGCGGTGGCCGTTGCCGTCGTTGATGCCGTCCATGTCCTCGTTGCCGTGGTGGTTTTGGTTCTTGTGTGGGTCAAATTGACTGTCGGCGATTTGATAACCACAAATGTCGGCAATGGGATAAATTTCGTCACCACTGGTATTTTGCTCGCCACAGGTGTTTTGCTCGCCATGGCACTGTCGGTCTTGGCGAGATTCGCCCACTGTGTCGCCAACAGCGCCATGCTGGTGCCGTTCAAGCTGGCAAGGCGGGTGTTGGTGGCATTGGGGGCCGCCATCAACGTCGCCCTGGCTTTGGCCGTGGCGGCAGCCGCAACTGCCGTCTGGAGCAGGTTGCTGGCTGGGATGGTGATGATTGGTACAGCCGTAGCCGATGGTGTCGGCGTAATCGTGAAGGTGCGGGTTGGGCTGAGTGCATTCGCCGGGAAATTGCCCGCATATTGTTGGGCGATTTGCGCCCCTGGTAAGGCAAAGTTGCTTAGTTCCACTGCCGCCATTTCACCGCTTTGGGCACCGCCCATGGCCAGGATTTGGCCCACACCCACCCGGAATGGTTGCAAGGCCGGCAGGGCTGGCCCTTCGGCCACTTTGTTGCCATCGATGTAGATTTGGAGCGTGTTGGCGTTTTTGACAAAGGCAAAAAAGTGCCAGCCACTCGTGAATGGGTTGACCGCATCTGCGCCCCATGCATAGCTCAAAGAGGCAAAGCTGAGGGTTTGCGTCGATCCATGCCAATAGACTGTTGGGCGGTTTACGGTATTTTGGGTGGCGAGTGGGCGTAGCCAGAGGTAGCTGTTATCGAGATGCGCCCAAAACATCAGCGTACTGTCGGTGCCGGGAGACACTGGTGCCGTTGATGAATACGAAATGAAATGCCCTGGTTCGAGTGCGATGCTCGCAACCCGTTCGAGCGGTCGTGGCACGAATTGTTGGTCCGGGTAATAGACTACCGGGCAGGTTTGCCCGCCACACGAGGCCAGCACGCTGTTCATTTCGGGGATGGCAATGTCATCAAACGACAGCGCACTCACTGGTAACGGGGCGATAGGATCGATAAATGGATCGTTCGATAGATAGGCAAGGGTTGCCAGTCCGATGGGGATGGTGTAAATCCGTACTTCATCGATTTGGCCATTGAATGACGGCATGCCATCGACACGCCATGCCAAGGTCATTTTGGCATTCTGACTATATGCCGGGAATGGGCTGGCACTGGTGTTTTCGAGGCTGCCATCCACATACAGGCTACGGTTATTGCCATCGACCACACAGGCCACGTGGTGCCAATCGCGGTCATTAAAGAGGGTGGTTGAAGCGAGTTCGTCGTTGTAAGTACTACAAAAAAACTTGTTTGCGGCGGTGAATCCCATACTGAACAATTGTCCACTCGCAAGTGTATTACCGTGTGAAATCAGTATTTCTTGGGTGTTATTGCGACTGCGTTTGACCCACATGCCTACCGAGAAATTCGTGGTTAGATTGATTGGATTCTGACTCTGCAAGAAACTAAACCGACTCGATTCAAATTGCGCAGCTCGGCCGTGTACACCCGGCATGAGCACCGGACAATAAATCAATACACAATTGAACGAATTGGCAACGGGTGCGCCAAACACACGATCCGAATACGCCGTCAATGGCGCTTGATGGGCGTTGAGTGCCAAACTCGAGTGGAATTGACTAGCAGCCCACGGTACTTGGGTCATGGTTGGCGGAACGGTATTGATGAGCGCTTGTTTGGGTGTACTACTACTTGCCAGCAGGTGCGTGCCCGGGAAGACACAGCGGACGTTTTTGGGTTCGAGTGGGGTGGTCTGCCCTTTGCTATCACTCCGTGCCGAAAACCGCATCCGGAAGTCGCCATCGACCCCCACATTACCACTGGCGCGGTCATCGAGGGGGATGGCCACACTGGTTCCGTTGACTTCACCAGAAATTAAGGCATAAGCCCGTAGCGGTGTCCCCGCTTGGTGGATGCCTTCGAACCCATCAAGGCTCCCGACCACTTCGATAAAGTAGCCCGATCTATAGGCTTTGCAGGTGATTTGAGTATCGGCCAGCACGTTGACGGTAAAGTCGAAACCGCCCAGTTCTGCGATGGTGGGGTGTGTGGGTTCAACGGCATCGCTATTTTGTAATAGCTTTGGCTCGGCCGCCGTAAATTGCACGGTGAAGCTACTGCCAATCACACTTGCGCCGGTGGCCGTAACCGATACGGGGACGGTCACGTTTGCCATTGCTGGTACACCGATAGCACTATCACCACCGTTGATGCGTATTTCCCATCCTTCGGGCAGATTGTTTTTTTGGAAAATATTGATGATGCGGTTTGCGGCTTGATCGTTGATAATGTCAAAGGAATGGTCAAAAATCGGACTACGGGTCGGGGTCGCTTCGAAGTTTTGGATGTTTTCTTGTTCGCTGTCGCCGTCTTGATTACCGGTAATCGATTCACCGGCGACGGTTTCCATTTCAACTCGAATACAACTATGGAAATAAAAGACGCCGGCTGCTTGTTGTGCTGCTGTAAGAGTGGGGTTCGGTACCCATTCTTTGTAGACATCAACAAATCCCCCCGGCGGGATGCTGGCTAGGGCGGGGAATTGGGCTGACGTCACCGTCTGCCCGTCACCAATCAAGGCCCAATTGGAGTTTTGCATGCCGACACCAAGCGGATCGGTTACTTTGAATTTGACTTTGACATTGACCGCATTGGCGGTCCCGAAATTGCGTACTCGGGCATAGACACGATTGATGGAGCCGATGGCGGGGTCATCGCCATTGCCACGTGGTACTGGCAGCCCGGTTAAATCATTCCACGAACCATAGCGATAGGTGCCATAGCCGTTGAGTGGGCTATCGACCCAAATATCGGTAGTTTCGTAGGTTTCACCGGGAGGTTGGCGCCAGGGATAAATCCCCACATCGGGCTGTAATGCTGCTGCCCCGTAATTCACTTTGACACACCACGTATCGTCATTGGGCTTCGATGTCACTGCAATGGTGATGCCATCTGTGGCATTTGCCCCGATGCGACCATCGGTCGAATCATTGAATGTGGTTCCTGCTGGCCAGAGTTTGTTGCGGTCGGCAGCTGCGCCAGCTGCTGCCAGCCCACGGACGACGACTTTTTGATCAAGGGTTTCGTTTTCGTTACGGGCGGTGGCTGGGTTATCGACATCCACAGCGCCGTCGTTATCAAGATCTTCCCATTGCGTCATACCACTTGACACGACCCGTTCTATCAAGATCCCGCCCACATCAGGGATGGGTTGGAGTTCATCGCCATTTACTGGGCGGTGTGCCGAAATCAGATAGTTGACACTGCCGGTAATCCGCACGCGCAATATTTGCGGGGTGACATACAATGCGGGGTCATATTCGATGGCACGTAAACAATAGCCCATGTCAGAGGGTTTTTGGGTAGAACTCGTATTATTGATGTCAATGATATGTGAATTGGGGAGCCACGATGCAAAGGTGAATGTTTTGAGATTGGCACTCACATGCCCTGGGTAATTACTATCCATGAGCTCGAATTCATTGCGGTAATTGCTGGGGTGACCATACTTCCAATGATCACCACCCCCTGCATATACTTGGAGCGCATGCCCCATTTCGTGGGCGAGTACCCCCCACATATAGGTGTCGAGACTGGTTGGGTCGGTAGTCGTTCCGCCTTCGTCGATATACACGGTGTTGACATTGTCTGCTATATCTGGGAATGGGAAGTCGTATTCACGTGAATAGTAATTGACGCCACGTAGCCGATTTTGGCTGGCATTATCCATCAGCAAAATAATCGTATCGGCTGCCTCGATTAGTGGTTCGAGATCTGCTTCAACAGAGTTTGCGATTACAGCGTCTACCAAATTTTGGCTGTTGTCGCCGGCTTCATTACTGGCGGTGGCGGGGTCATCATCACGCGAAATTTCATTGTTGCTGAATATATAACTACTGCGTGTATTTACGGTGACGGGTCCGTAAATATCAAAATCCCACCCCTTGTTTTTGCCATTCGAAATCGTTTCGAAATGACTATTTAATGGGTCAAGCCAGTTTGATCGCAGTTGGGCATTGCTAAGGCGTTGGGTGGCATCACTAAAGTGCACCCGGATGATGAGTGCGCGGTTCTTGCCATCGACACCTGCTTTTGGTTGTGCAACAGGCGCACCTTTGGGTTGCTGTGCGCTCAGCCATTGATCCATCCCACCAACCGCATTTGACTTTGGTAATGGCCCAAAGTCCACGACTTGCGGCAGGGCATTTGGGTTATGCCACTCACTGCCAATTGCATGCGCCGCCATATCTGTTTGTGTGGTGGTGAGGGTGCGGAGGCGCGATTCTGCTTGGGCTGGTGGCGATACGGTATCGCTCCAAATACTGGCGAAGGTAATGATTATCACCAACCCAAAGGTGACGATGCGCTGAAACGATACATTAAACACATTGGCCTCCATGTTGTAATTACTTTGTTAGGTAGATAATATCATTGATTCATAGAAAAATAAATACCCAATTGAAAAAACATTATTAGTTACGTTTTTCTCAATCGACGATGGGTATTTCGTAGCATATTGACGCATCTAAATACCAAAATAGTGCAATCCAATCGAATGGTTTCGATGATTACAGATAAATACTTGTTGGTGATTTACAACACTTAATTTTGATATGACAAATTTGCATGGCTACGTGCAATCCTATTCGGTCGTTACGATTGGTGGTGAAATGACGTCTCGCTATTGTGTGCGCGTGCGATAACCCTGTGCAGTTGTATCAATTTTCG
>CAISXI010000373.1 GCA_903889425.1 uncultured Roseiflexaceae bacterium
GGGCGATGCCTTGGCCTTCGAGCATTTCGAGGGCAGCCGGGATGACTCCTTGGGCAATAATCGCCGACACCGTGTCGGAGGCGCTATCGAGGTCATCAAAGATAGCCAAGAAGGTTTTGACGCCCTCGGGATTGGGCATCAAGCGCACGGTTAATTCGGTGACAATCCCCAACGTCCCTTCGCTACCCACAATCACGCCCAGCAAATCATAGCCGGGGGCATCGGGGGCGGTATTGTCGATGGTGGTGATGCTACCGTCGGCGAGGACCAATGTCACCGCCAACACATGGCTGGTGGTAATGCCGTATTTGAGACAATGTGGGCCACCCGAGTTTTCGGCGGCATTGCCCCCAATGGTCGAAGCTTTTTGGCTGGAGGGGTCGGGGGCAAAATGCAAATTCCACGGCGCGGTGAATTCGCTCAAATCGGTATTGATCAGGCCGGGTTGGACCCGGGCGGTACGCGAGACCTCGTCGACATGAAGTACTTTGCTCATGCGCCCCGTCGAAATCACCACGCCACCGGCGGCCGGTACCGAACCACCTGACAAGCCGGTGCCACCACCGCGGGCCACGATGGGCATGCCAGCAGTAGCGGCGATACGCACGCAGGCGGCGACTTCGGCGGTGGTGGCGGGCACCACCACAATATCGGGGCGGGCCATGTCGAGCGCGCTCCCGTCGTATTCGTACATCATTAATTCTTCGGGGCGCCACAGCACATAGCGCGTGCCAATGGCGGCAGCCAAATCATGGACCAATTGGGCGTATTCGGGCGCAAGTTGATTGGGCATGGCATCCTACCTCATTGTATGGTGGGGATGGGGGAATTATACCATTCAATGCATGGACGTCGTGGTGCGAGCCGCAGTAGGCTACGGCTCCTCGCACCACGACGCAGCAGGCTACGACGCTACTTCGACGTGCGCCAACTATATTGGGGCTGGTATCCCAATAATTGACGGGCTTTGGCAATCGACAGCAACGTTTCGTTGGCACCAAGGGTGGGGTCGAGTTGCACCCCAGGGAAGCATTGTGCCACGAGCTCAGCATTACTTTGGTGCATCACGGTATCGCCGGCGGCAATCACAAACACCTCGGCACCGGTGAGGCTGGCTTCAAGGCCACGGCGACAGCTCTGGGCCACGTCACGGGAATCCACATAGCCCCACAAATTACCTTTGCGGATGTGGGGGTCGGCTTGCCAGTCGGCAAAGCGGGGGTAGTCGTGCGGTTCCATCAGATTTGAAAAACGCAGTCCCACATAGGTGGCACCGCTCCAGCTAGCAAACTGGCGGGCCATTTCTTCGCTGACCAGTTTCGAGAGGGCGTAGCTACTCTCGGGTGCAATAGTCGATTCAGTCACCGGGAATTGAGGTGGGATACGGCGTTCAAACGGCAAGCCGAGCACGGTTTCGCTCGAGGCCCACACCACTCGTGGCATGCCGAGGATCTGAGCAGCCCGAAAGACATTGTAGGTCGAGCCAGTATTGTGCATAAACATGACTTGCTCGCTCCGCCCGGTGGGGTCGGGATTTGCCGCCAAATGGACGACCGCGTCACAGCCATGCATGGCCTCGATGGTTTCACCGAGTTGATTCAGGTCTGTTTTGTAAAAATCACAGGTCCGCACGGCGGGGGCAGTAATATCGATGTTGCGCACGGTGTAGCCGGCACTCTGCAATTCGGCGATAGTGGCGCGGCCGGCTTTGCCGGAGCCACCCGTGACGGCGATGGTTTGCATAGAACTTCCTTTACTCGACAATTTCCTCCTATAAAGTATATGCCGATTGGGGGTTACTGTCACGGCAGCGGCAAGGCGGTTACGGTCCGACCACATCACCAATGTCAGTGCACATCATTCGCCTCATCCCACTTGATTTTTTCAAAAAATATCATTATTATTAACGAAGTAGGTTAATTGCAATTGGTGAAAATGTGGACGTGACATTTGCATCGCACAAGTTAGCACGATTATGTTCATCATATAGTGCCCTGCAAAAAAAATATGGCGAACGCACCGCACAGCGCTGTATTAGGGTATTAGATAAGCTCGCTTTTACCACATACCTTAGTGAGTTTGTGCCAATGAGCAAACCAGAGCGGTGTCACGAACTCAAAGGAGATCGGCAAGGGCAACTCGCAATGGACATTGGAGAACGGTGGCGACTGTTATTTCGGCCTAATCAGCAACCCTTGCCCCGCAAACCCGATGGTGGACTTGATTGGCATGCCGTTACGGCAATCATCATTACAGAGATAAGTGATCATTATGACTAAGCAACATCCATTCACCCCCGATTGGGACTTACACGTCGGAGACAATTTAGCAGAATACCTTGACGCTTACCATATGACACAGGTAGAGCTAGCCGACCGTACGGGGTTGCACATCAAAACCATCAACGAAATAATCAATGGCAAAGCACCGCTAACGCCAGCAACAGCACTATTGTTAGAACCGATATTTGATCGATCTGCGCGTTTTTGGATGGCCCTCGAGCAAGGCTATCAAGATCGTGCGGCGCGCCGTACTCGGCAACAACACATTGCGACACACCACGATTGGCTAAAACGCTTCCCTATCAACGCAATGCATCAACGTGGCTTATTGCCAGATACACGCGATATGCAAACGATTGGGGTGGCATTACTGGCGTTCTTTGGGATTGGCACATTCGAGGCATGGAAAACATTCTGGCACCCCGTACCCGCCACGGTGACATGCCAGCATGCTCCACAGCCGACACCCTCGCCCGAGCATTTGTCGGTGTGGTTGCGCGAGGGGCAACGGGCCAGCGAGCACCGCGAGTGCCCACCATTTGATGCCGCCAAACTCAAAGCCACCATCCCGCTACTCCGACAACTGACCACCCAAGCGCCCGCAGAGTTTTGGCCGACGCTCGAAACGGTATGTGCCAATGCAGGGGTGCTGATCATCAAGGTACCGACCTATCCACGGCTGCGCGTGTATGGCGCCACCTATCGCTATCACGGCAAAACGGTGGTGCAGTTGAGTGATACACGTCGGACGGTCGATCAGTTCTGGTTTAGTTTCTTCCACGCCATCGGGCACTTGTTGTTGCATGGCGTCAAAACATCGTATCTCGCCGGCGACATTGTCGCGCCGACGGATACCCCATCCACTCCCCAAGAAGCCGAGGCCGATGCCTTTGCGGCACGCACGCTAATCCCCGACGGCGCCATGCGCCGGTTTATCCGCGAGGCGCAGGCGACGTATACATCCCCGGCAATCGCGCAATTCGCGGCACAACAAGGCATCGATCCGGCAATCGTAGTGGGGCGCCTGCAACAGGTGCAGGCGGTGCCTTACCACACGCCGCTCAACGAATTAAAAAACAGTTATGACGTAGGAAGTATAAAGTCGGAAGCATGAAGTGACGTCGGAAGTGTGAAATACCCCCCCAACGTCATTCCATGCCGGTTGCCTTGGCAACCGTAGCGTGGAATCTCCTAGGGCTTGTTCATACGCTACCGCACGGAGATTGCACTGCGCCTGCAGCGCCATGCAAGGACGCCCTGGCGAAGTAGGAAGCATAAAGTCGGAAGCATGAAGTGAAGTCGGAAGTGACCCAGTTACCTCTGCGCCCTCTGCGCCCTCTGTGCGAGACAAAAGAAAACCCTACCGCTTCCCACGTGCCATCACTCCCCACAACGAACGTGCCGACATGATACTCAGCACACTCAGAAATGAGCCTATCGCCAGCACACTCCCAAATGACCCTACCGACCCAATCGACATGAACGAATTTTTGCACCCAATACACAAAATGGAATTAGTAGAGGCAATGCTCCATTTGGATGACGATGTTAATTTGGGCATAAAAATATCCTTCTCTATGCCATTGGCGGATGCGTCTATACCACCAATCATACAGCCGTAATTAGTAAATTATCACGAAATAGTATAATTTGACTTAATTTTTAACATGAATATAATTTATTTTTAATACAAATTTAATAATAAAAAGAAATAATCGAATTGTCCGATTGTGAACGCAAATAATGTA
>CAISXI010000374.1 GCA_903889425.1 uncultured Roseiflexaceae bacterium
AAAGAGTAAAATATCATCTAATATTCTATATTTAAACTATCATTCTGATTCGTTTTCTAACGCATGTATGGTATTTAGAAATGATTATCAATTTGGATATATAAATGATAAATTAACATTTTATAAATCAAGTAATCTTTTAACTATTGATAATAATTTAATACAATCTTATAAAAATGTTATATTTCATTCTAATATTGAAATTATTGATTATTATAAAACTTCAAATAATATTAATCATTTCAATAATAATTTATTATTATTTATATTCATTGAAAATGAATATATCTGATTAGCGTGTACATTTTTTTAAATTAGTGTAAACAAAATTGACTGTAATGGAATTGAAATTCAACGAGTATTTTTTGATTGACAAGTAAATAGCAACTATCTATCATAAGAGTTGTATATGTAAGTTTTATATTTAGGTAGTTGTATTATGATGCACAATTCACACATGATTCGGCACTGGTCACTGATTACTATTTTAGTAATTATGTGCAGTATATTACCAATAGGTACCGCCATTCCGATTAGTAAAGCGGCCACACCGAGTGGATCATCGACACTGACGATTAATGGTGGCGGTGGTAGTGCGAGTGATGGCAGCGACGGTATCAAATTAACCTTCAATGTCACCACGTATGGCGGTGAGCAAATCAAATTCCGTGGCAAAAACCATCTCTATTTATCGGGGGAATTTGGGGCGCATTTGAATATTGGGGGAGCCACATCCGCAAGTGGAATCACCCTCAGCACCGTGAACTTGTCACGGGCGTCCAAGGATATCAGTAGTGGTGTCGATAGTGACACATTTACCATCGGTAATTTGACTGGCAGTGCGAGTAGTTCGGGGGGAGCCACCACAGGAGACGCCACTGCGGTGATGACCTATACCAAAGTGTTCAATACCCGCACCTATACGTTGGTGCGCTCGATAGCATATATTTACCCCAATCGTTACTATCACGACTCACTCAAAGTCATCGTCCCGACGGGGAACACGTCAGTGGTAACCCTGTATAAAGGGGGCGATACGGCACCTGGCGAAACCGTAGGATCGGGGGATTGTGACGTTGCAGGGATGGGAATGATTGAAACGGTACCGATGCGTGATGTCACGAGTATCGATACGGCCTGTCAAGCAATCATTGGCATGCGTGAGCACATGTTGACGAGTGGCATGGTGACATTTAACGGCGCAGTTTCGGAGCATTATACAATCCCATTTACTGCAGTCACTAGTGGCCAGGCACTCGATTATTATGCGCAACAGACATCATTCAAACCAGACAACACCCATGACAACGGGTTGATGGTAGCGTATACGATTGGGTCGGCTCCAGGTACGTATATCAAAGACAACGTGACATATGTCAGCGCCCAAGGGGTCAATCTGGATGCAATTTGGAGTAACCCAACCTACAGTTCGATTGGGCACCTCTATTTGCCACTGAGTAATTCAATGCTCACCAATCAATCTGGCTTAGGATATACCTTTACCTTACCAACAAATTTAGTCTATGGCACGATTAACAACACCTGTGGCGGCACGGCGACAGTGGTAGGCAATGTGCTCACGGTTACCGGTGCGGCAGTCAATGCCTTGAGTAAGTGTGTAATTGATTTCGATGTGGGTGCGACGGCCAATGCGACCTACACGCTCACGTCTGCAAGTGTCACCGGTACGACGGGGGTGATTAATGCGGTAGGCAAATCATCCGCAGCCTTTAGTGGCATTTCACCCACATTCACCATCACGCCGACACCAACCATTACCAAGACACCAACCAAGACGGCAACTAATACTGCGACGGCGACTAATACCCCCACCAACACCAGTACCCCGACAATGACACCCACCGCAACAGATACAAGTACACCAACTGATACGGCAACGCCATCGAATACGGCGACCAACACGGCGACACCCACCAACACGGCGACACCCACCAACACGGCGACACCCACCAACACGGCGACACCCACTAGTACCTTGACACCCACCAACACGCCAACAGATACCAACACGCCAACAGATACCAATACGCCAACAGATACCAACACGCCAACCAATACGAATACCCCAACGTCAACCAATACGCCAACCGTAACCAATACGTTTACGCGTACCCCACGACCAGGAATGTTACGTAAAGTGGCAATCGGTAATGCGTTTGTGCTCGGGGTACTTGGCAACGGGACACTCGTAACATGGGGTATCAACAATTATCAACAATCAACGATCCCAGATAATCTCAACTATATGCTGTTCAAGGATGTTGCTGCTGGAATTGGACAATCATATGCCCTCGCAGCAAACGGTGATTTGTATACATGGGGTGAAAACCTCTATGGTGAAGGTGACCCAATCCCGAACGAAGCGCTTCATAATGTCAAAGCAATCGCAGCTGGCGCACGATTTGCATTAGCAATCACCCAAGAAGATACGGTTGAAGCGTGGGGACGTAATGAATTTGGGCAAACCAATGTCCCACCTGACTTATTTGACGTCATCGCAATCGACGGTGGCGATCGCCATGCGGTGGCACTTCGTAGTAACGGCACCGTACGCGCTTGGGGTGAAAACGTCTTTGGACAAACCAAAGTACCTGCAGGTCTGCGTGATGTCGTTGCGATTAGCGCAGGCGAAAATCACACGTTGGCGCTCTTGGATAGCGGCAAGGTGGTTGCGTGGGGATCCAATACAGCTGGACAAGTCAAGGTTCCACCAGAGGCAGTAAATATCGTGCATATTGCTGCCGGGCGTAAATGTTCATTGGCAGTCAAAGCTAATGGTACGTTAGTCGTTTGGGGTGAAAAAACCTATACAACATTCCCACCAAATACCACAGGCATTATCTTGGTCGACTCCGGAAATCAAAACTCAATAATTGGGTTGAATGATGGCAAAGTGATTGTGGCAGGATTAACCAATGCAGGTGTCTACGTCTCACGTACAGCTACCGCACGACCAGCAGTTTCGTTTACGCCATCATTGACACTCACGCGTTCACAAACATTGACCCCGTCATCGACCAAAACACCAACCAGAACGCTGACGCCAAGTCGCACAAAGTCACCTACGCGAACTCCATAACACCCACGCGAACTCCATAAACTGTTCGTACACACAACGCCGGTTATGCGTGGCATAACCGGCGTTGTGTGTTCTGTTGCGATTCAATACATCGCCTACACACATTCGCTTCCAGATGTGAAAGCATATATCGGAAGGAGAGAGTGATGTCGGTAGGGTGACGGAGAGACGCAAGCTACTGCGTCGTTATGGTACACGACATTGCTCGTCATACTACCTGCCAAGCGACATGACCGTTCGTCGGCTTGCCCAAGAAATATCGCACTCGCGCACCTAATTAATCTGACCTACCGGGTGCAATTACCCAGGCGCTATTGCACCATAAGAAATCGGAGACCTACAGAAACAAAAAAATTAAGGGTGACGGAGAGATGCAAGGTACTGCGTCGTTATGGTACACGACATTGCACGTCATGCTACCTGCCCAGCGGCATGACCGTTCGTCGGCTTGCCCAAGGAATATCGCACTCGCGCACCTAATTAATCTGGCCTACGGGTGCAATTATCCAGGCGCTATTGCACCATAAGAAATCGGAGATGTACAGAAACAAAGAAATTACTAGTCATGCATATATAGGAGTGTGATATCTATTCCTATTGACAATCAACCACGAAGGTGTATCACCTAAGGGTTATTGATTGCGTTCATTATGTACAATTCGACAATACAGATACAACGTTACACAACGCTACACCTATCCATCGGTTGGACAAATGCATTATGACAAACAATCCCCCGCAAATACCGTGTATTTGCGGGGGATTGTGGCACGGATTACATCTATGGCGTCGGCGTAAACGTGCGGGTACTGCTGGGGCGCTTGGTACGCGACGGTGTGAGCGTGCGGGTCTTGGTGCCGGTACGACTGACCGTGGGGGTAAAGGTATTGGTCGCTGTGGCGGTATTGGTCGCCGTATTGAGCGGCGTAAAAACCACAGTCCGTTGGCGAGTTGCCGATGGCGTTTGGCTAATCACGGGGGTGGCGGTGAGGGTGCGCGAGGTGACGATATTCCAGCGGGGATTGTTGTCGCCCGCCACAAATACCCGGCCATCACGCATACCAACCACCGAATTCATTTGGGCCGAGTCAACCGATACCACGGCATTGGTATAGACTACCGGAGGGAATTTGGTATAGCGCGAATTGCCCCAGACCACGAGGCTGCCATCGGCTTTGACCGCCAGCGAGCATTGCCGACCCGCAGCGATCTTGACGATGTCGGTGGCTTCGACGGGCACTTTGCCTTGGCCAAAGTTGTTGCTGCCCCACGCAATCACCCGCCCACTGCGGAGCAGGGCCAGCGAGTGGTTTTCACCCGCACTCACGGCAATCACATTGCGCAAACCTGGGGGCACGGCGACTTGCCCGGCGGCATTATCACCCCACGCCACCACGGTGCCGTCACCACGCAATGCCACCGCATGGCGATCACCACCGTCAATGGCGACCACATCCGTCAGACCCGGGGGCACATTGACTTGGCCTTGCTGATTCCGTCCCCACGCCGCCACGGTACCATCGGTACGCAGGGCGATGGCAAAGCGTGACCCTGCTCCAATGGCGCGGATATCAGTTTGGGCATCGGCGGGGATATTGCCTTCGCCGTAGAGGTTTTCGCCCCAGGTGTAGAGATTGCCGTTTTCGTCAAGCAAATAGGCATTGCCAATCGAGGCGGCCACATCGGCAAAGAGCAGGTTGGCGTATTGGGGTGGGATGGTCGATTGCCAAATCCCGGGCTCGTTTTGGCCCCAGGTGACCAAGGTGCCGTTTTGCATCAAGCCCAGCACAAACATATCGCCAATGGCGGTTTTGATTTGGGCAAATGGACCGGCCGTGGGTGTATTGGTACGGGTATTGGTGGCAGTAGGAGTCAAAGTGGCCGTGGGGGTATTGGTAAAGGTAAGGGTTGGCGTGTCGGTTTCGGTAGGCGTGTCGGTCAACGTATCGGTGGGGGTATTGGTGATGGTGGGGGTGTACGTGTGAGTTGGCGTATTGGTACGGGTAGGGGTATTGGTTGGCGTATTCGTCGCCGTTTTGGTGGCAGTATACGTAGCAGTGTTGGTGGGTGTGGCGGTATTGGTGGGTGTGGCGGTATTGGTGGGTGTGGCGGTATTGGTGGGTGTGGCGGTACTTGTTTTGGTAGATGTCGAGGTTTTGGTTGCCGTCGCCGTGGCAGTAAAGGTCTTGGTGGGAGTATTGGTGGGGGTTGGGGTAGGTCCGAGATCATTTATCGAATAGACCACACCGTTTTTGAATGAGTTATCGCACAGCGGATCAGATAAATCCCAATTACCGCCAGTGACGGCATAGTTACTATCAAAGTAGGGACTGGAGCCTTCTTTGGTGGGGAGGGCAAGTTCAAAGTAGGCCCATTCGGTGCTTTCGGGCGCCTGATCATAGATGAAGTTGAGTGGCACTGTTAAGCCGCCGACATTATTGGCAGCCACCAAGCCACCATCATAATCACCGGCAGGGACGCTAATTAACCAGACGTCAGAGCCGGTGGTGTGGGTAAAGGTGGTATTGCCAAAGGCACCGGCTGAAATCGTGCCTATAGTGAAGTCACTATCACTCGTGGCAGGCCCAGGGTTGAGGGGGTTGCGGCGCAAGGCGATTTTGGTGTTGGCGGTCACTCGACCATTGATGCGGATGTTGAGGGCGGTAGGGCTACTGCCTTCAATGGCAGTACGATCGCGCGAAGAACCCATATCGATGAAGGGGGCAAGACCGACGGTAATCGCATCAAGAAAATTACCACCAGTCGGGCTCGGGCCATCGATGGC
>CAISXI010000375.1 GCA_903889425.1 uncultured Roseiflexaceae bacterium
AGCACTCATGCCGATGAGCTTCCAATCGCCATAGTAGTTTTGCAGTACCGTCACTGCATCAACCCGCTCGCTGGTCGTGCAATCAGGTTTGTCTTTTGGACAATTATCTTGGATGGCCGATATCACCCATTGCATGCGCATCTGATGATCGCTCAGCCATCCTTTTGGACCTGTGGCATAGTACATGGTGCCCGCATAGCCGATGATACTGCCACTCGCATCATAATTGGGGTTGAGTGGCATACTGACGGTGACTTCGTTACTTTTGACGTTCCCTTGGCTATCACTGCTCCAGCCTACATTCAACGCAAAGGGTTTGGTTTTGCTGGTGTCGACACACGAATTCGCATCAGTACTGTTTAGTTTTAATGTTAGGGTAACAGGCACATAATTACTACAGTTCGTAACTGGTAAATTGCCATAATTACCACTACTGATAGGGATGCGGATTTCCAACATCGCCGTCAGGCGCATATCGCCATTGCTGGCCGTCGCATCGGTCGAATTAAACAGGGTGCTGTTGGCAAACGTGGTATCTTTGCCCCGTTGGATTTGCCCTTCGGTATCACCGGCAGGCCAGTCATATATCGCATTATTGGCGTACAACAGGGCGTCGTTACTTGGCCGCACTTGGAAGTCTACTAACAGTGGTTTGACCGTTGCGGCGGTGTTGAGGATTTTGTAGGTATAGGGCGCCGCATCGGTATATACCGTGGCCCGACTGGTATTGGGGGTCAAATCATATTGATCGCCTACCTTGTCGCCGTCATTGTCAAACGACAAAAAGTCGGGCACACCGTCGTTGTTGGTATCGTTACAATTACTCGTTGCATTATCAAGCTTAGCACTACACTCAACTGCATCATTGATACCATCACCATTCGTATCGGCAACGAGTGGGTCTGTATAGAATTTGTTGGTTGACCCAGGGTATTGGGTAAACTTGGTTACTTCTACCGTGTCGCTGAGCATATCGCCATCGCTATCCGCTTTATTGGGATTGGTACCGAGTTGGACTTCGGCAAAGTCGTTGAGTTCATCGGTGTCTTTGTCGGCAACGAGCGGGTTTGTCCCCAACCGTACTTCATCATAATCACTCAGACCATCAACATCGCTATCGGCTTTGGTTGGACTAGTGCCTTTGAGCGCTTCGTCGCTGTCTGATAGTTTGTCTTTGTCGGTATCGAGCTCGCCAGTCACTGCCCGACTGGTGCTGAGGCTCCGACTGGTGCTGGCATTCCCCGTGACTGTACCACTACTGGTGCTGGTGCTGGCACTGGGTAAGGCAATGCTCGCCACTTGATTCAGCGGCGCAATCAGTGGATTGAATTGGGGTTGGCTTGCTTGGGTGACGCCGTCTGATGGTGGTGTGTTGGGGTCTTGTGGTACAGGAGTACTCACCGTGTTGTTGGCCGCCTGGCTGGTGGGGATATTACTAAACGGCTGAAACACCATCATCCCAAGCGCAAGCATGGTAATCGGCAAATACAACCGGCTCCGGAACCGCAGTGCCAGTCCACCAATAATCCCCAGCGCCAAGAGTGCCAGCAGGCCAAATATTACGGTTTGAATGGTACCGCTCTCGGTACCCAGCATATTTCCGACAATCAACAGCGGATTATTGACCAGTTTTTGTAGGGCCAGACCAGTACGAGCATACGCAAAAAACGCCGTTTTGATGGTGGTGGTGGTGCTCCCCGATTGTTGGTCGCCCGCCACCACAAAGCTCAGTTCCATCGCTTTGGGGAGCCCATCACTATCGATGCTGAGTTGGCCTTGACCCTTGGCCGCGCTGAATTGATTCGATTGCGCGAGGGCATACCATTCTTGGTTGTATTTGATGCCGTGACTAGCATCGGCCTTGAGTAAGCGGGCAAAATGATCCGTAAATGCCGCCCCGTCAAAGCCAAATTGGTAATTGTTGGGGTCTTGGGCATTGCTCCGTGGATTGGTGACGCCCGCCAAATAACTCAACGTATTAATCATGCCTACGCTACTCGCAGCGGTGGTGCGTTGCCAGCCACTGCCCGCTTGGCGCATATAG
>CAISXI010000376.1 GCA_903889425.1 uncultured Roseiflexaceae bacterium
CACGGGTGTAGAGGGGAATAGCCCGGCACCAGCCCCACTCAATGTGCGTATCAACGGCAAAATCTCTGCCGGCACGCAACTGGTGCTCACCCTCGACAATGGCAATGCGGTGCCCGACACCGACTTCACCATTGGCGAAATTTCGGCAGGAGCCAACGGTACCGCCCCCATCACCCATACCGTGGGTACTAATTCATGGATTATTACCGTGCCCCCAGGCTATTATGATGGTGGTATGGTGGCCGGCAGCAACCAAGGTGGCTTGGCAATCCCTGTCAACTACATTTACGACCAAGCAGCTGAAGCCACAGAATGGGCCTGGTTCAACATCAGTAGCCCCGGCCAAGACGGCGCCTCACTCAACTGGGTATTGGGCGATCCTACCTGTGATAATTCCTTCAAGAGTGATGGCGCGGTCTACACCATCACCAATCTTAATCCCACCGCCACGCCCACCAGCACGGCCACTAATACGTCGACACCAACAAAGACCTTTACGCCCAGCCGCACACCATCACGCACCTTTGAGCCGGGCATCATCCCCACCACCGACAACCCAACGATCAACAACAGCATCGCCGGGGTGCGGAGCATGGCCAATACCTCGTTTGAAGAATACACCGGGTGTGCCACCAATCCCCCTTCCGTTTATCACTTGTTACCGCCATTGACTGGTGTCTTTGGTTGGAAGACCACTCAACCAGCTGGCCAAGTGCGCTGTGATGGCCAAAACACCGGTGCGACCGCACGGGTCATCGAGATTCATGGGGTGGTTCTCCACGGCTATACCCCCAATGACGGCGCCAATCATGCCGAACTCAACGCCTACAATGCCGGTATGCTCTACCAGTCACTCTGTTTGGCGAATGGCGAAACATTCAACTTTGAGTTTGCCCATCGTCCAGTGGGTAACCGCATAGATATCGCAGAATTCCGCCTCGGCGTCCCCACTGGTCTCGATGCAGGGTCAGTGAGTGCCGACAGTTATTCACGCTCGATTTTGCGCGTCACCACCACCCAAGCAGGTGGGATAGTGACGGGAGTAGCGCAAACGAGCTATGACGGCACAACGGCGTTGGAACCACAAGTTTCCCCCAACAAGTGGGGCGTATACGCTGGTAGTCATACCCTACCAAACTCCGGATGGAGTGGGGTATTTAATGTGGGATTTGTGGGCATACAATCAGCAGGACCTTCCGGCGGCAATGTGCTCGACTCAATTACCCTCGGACTGAGTCCGTTGATTGACATGGGCAGCACACGTGATACATCGGCCAGCGAAGGCAGCGCACCCGCGGCACTCAAAATCCGCGTCAACGGACGGGTCGGCCCGGCCACCACGATTGCGCTGTTCAAAGCGACCGGCACTGCCACGTCAGACAGCGACTTTAGCTTGGGCACACCCAGCACCAAATACGGCACCGCGCCAGTGACCCACGTCAATGGCAGCAATCTGTGGTTGATTACCATTCCTCAAGGCGATTACGACGGTGGCGTCAACCCAGACTTGAATGCCGGTGGATTAATCATCCCCATCAACTACATTTATGATCAGGTCAGCGAAGTCAGCGAATGGGCCCATTTCGTCTTGTTGCCCGACGGCGACGCAGGTGCCAGCACCAACTGGAAATTTGCCGACCCCACCTGTGACGGTTCATTCAAGGATGACGGCGTGGTCTACACCATCACCAACCTTGACCCCACTGCCACACCCACCAATACGGCGACCAATACGCCAACCAATACCAGCACGCCAACCAATACCAGCACGCCAACCGATACGAACACACCCACGTACACGCGAACACAGACCTATACCAGTACTGCCACCAACACCCGCACCGCCACCAGCACACAAACGTATACCAACACCCGCACTGCAACGAATACCGCCACACCCACCCGCACCGCAACCAACACCCGCACTGCCACCAATTCACGCACGAGCACTCCCACCGCCCAAGCACTCACACTCAAAAAGGCCGCCGTTGGGAATGCCTATGTGATTGGGATATTGCAAAACAACACCTTGATTTCGTGGGGTATTAATGACGTCGGCATTCGGCAGTCGACGATTCCTTCCGCCTACAAAAACATGCTCTTCAAGGATGTAGCCGCAGCGATTGCCGCAGTCTATGTCCTAAGTGCTGATGGCAATGTCTACGCATGGGGTCAAAATCTCAATGGTGAAACCGACATCCCCGTTGCCGCGCAAACAGGCATCAAAGCCATCGGGGCAGGTGCCCGTTTTGCCTTTGCCATCAAAGAAAGCGACGGATCGATTGTCGGTTGGGGCAAGAACAGCAAGGGAGAATTGCCTGGACCGCCCTTGACAGGCGTCACACAAATCGATGGTGGTGACTTCCATGTGGTAGCCGTCAAGGCAGATGGCACCCTCGCTGCCTGGGGTGATAATAGCAATGGTCAAGCCACCGCACCACCGGGAGTCACCAACGCCATCCAAGTCAGTGCCGGCAAAAACCACAGCCTGGCCTTGTTGAGCACCGGTCAGGTCATTGGCTGGGGCAGCAACTCGATGGGACAATTGACGATTCCCACCACTGCGGTGAATTTGGTAAATGTTACCGCCGGACGCGAATGTTCATTGGCAGTCAAAGCCGATGGATCGATTGTGGTGTGGGGCAATCCACTCTATACCTCATTTACCCCGCCTGTCACCAACGCAGTTGCCATTGCCTCTGACAACATTCACTCTATTGCTGGATTGCGCAATAACGGCATCGCTGTCGCCGGCCCAGATGTCTATGGCATCTACCGTTCACGTACCCCCACAATCACGCCCACACCATAGTTTTTTTGCCACCCCAACGCCCTGCAACGCCCTGTGCATTGCAGGGCGTTTGCTATGTGACACGGTCACCCTTTACCACTTCCCACACGGGCGATTTTCCACGGCGCCATGACCGCTACGTGTTGCCACGATTCATGGCCGGCGCCGCAGATTAATCGCCCCTACTTGCGACACGGGCGATTTGCCACGGCGCCATGACCGCTACGTGTTACCACGATACATGGCAGGCGCCGTGGATTAATCGCCCCGACATACCACTCGGGCTGACGTGTGGGGGTGGTATTTCTTCCTGCGCTGGAATCATGATTTAAAATAGGTAATACCGCAATACTGTTAAATATTTAATCATCAAAAATAGCTAATTTTAAAAATAAACGATAGCCATAAAGTGATTAAAATGCTGATTACAAAAGAATAATTACGCTATATTTTTATTAAAAAACGATATTTATACCAGAAAAAAATAATTTACATATAAAACACAATATATGGTAGTATAGCTATATAAATTTTTATCAAATAGAATGCTGCATGATAGTATTTTATTTTTTGTAAAAGAAAGTACTATCATGCAACGAATAATAATTGTTATCGGTGTGGTGGGAATGCTAATATTTGGCATATTCTTCACCTCCACTCCACACACGTTGGCATGGAGTAGTAACTGTAGTGCACGTGGCCAATTCGTAGATTTAAGCGGATGTAATTTTTACGGTGCCATTTTAACTGGTACTGATTTCGCCACTGCCAATCTCCGCGGTGCCACTCTCGTCAGTGCCGAAGCCTCCGATGCGAGTTTTGCCGGTGCCAATCTTACCCAAGCCAATCTCTTCGGTGCCAATTTCGCCGGTGCCAATTTCGATAGTGCCGATCTCGATAGTGCCAATCTCTTTGGTGCCAATCTCACCCGGACCAATCTCGACAGTGCCAACCTCACCCGGGCCACACTCCAGAATGTATCTTCAGGCGGGATTACCGGCACACCCAGTGCACTTCCAACCGGTTGGCAATTAATCAAAGGGTATTTGATTGGGCCATCGGCCAATCTTACTGGTGCCAATCTCACCGACGCCAATCTCGCCAATGCCAATCTCACCAATGTTTCCTCAGGTGGGATTACGGGCACAAATGTGACGCTACCGACAGGTTGGCAATTAATCAAAGGGTATTTGATTGGCCCCACCGCCAATCTCACCAATGCCAATCTGACCGGTGCCAATTTCGATGGTATTAATCTCACCGGTGCTACGTTAATAAATGTTTCCTCAGGTGAAATCACGGGTAATCCCACACTTCCAACTGATTGGCAATTAATCAAAGGGTATTTGATTGGACCATCGGCCAATCTTAGCGACGCCAATTTCAGCGACGCCAATCTCTCCGGTGCCAATCTCACCGGTGCCAATTTCAGCAGTGCCAATCTCAGCGGTGCCAATCTCAGCGGTGCCAATCTCGAAAACGCCAATCTCGAAAACGCCAATCTCGAAAACGCCAATCTCGCCGATGCCTATCTCTTCGATACCAATCTTACCGGTGCCACCCTCACCGGTGCCATATGGCAAAATACGATTTGCCCCAACGGCGACAATAGTGATAGTAATAACAATACCTGTGTTAGCTATTTAGCCACCAACACGCCTACTGCCACCAACACACCCACCAACACACCTACACCCACCAACACGCCTACTGCCACTAACACATCCACCAAGACAACTACACCCACCAACACGCCTACTGCCACTAACACATCCACCAAGACAACTACACCCACCAAGACCAATACATCCACCAAAACCGTGACGTCGACCAAAACCGCGACGTCGACCAAAACCAATACACCCACCAAAACCACGACGTCGACCGAAACCGCGACGTCGACCAAAACCAATACACCCACCAAGACCAACACCAGAACCGCAACACCCACGAGCACCGCTACCCCCACCAGAGCTGACTGTAATGTCTATGGTCAAGGGGTGGATTTAAGTGGCTGTAATCTTTCAAACGCTAATCTCTCAAATGCTAATCTCTCAAA
>CAISXI010000377.1 GCA_903889425.1 uncultured Roseiflexaceae bacterium
AATCGGTTTGCGTGAATGGGTCGTCAAATATTGAATCGCCTCGCGCATATGCTCGGGGCCGGTACTACAGTTGAGCCCAATCACATCCACCGGCATCGCTTCCATCGTCGCAATATAGGCAGGAATGTCGGTACCGAGCAACATGCGTCCACTCATGTCGAGGAAGATTTGCGCTTGCACCGCCACATCGGGGCGGTTGAGATCGGCTTTGGCGCGGCGCAAACCATCGAGGGCGGCTTTGACTTCGAGGATGTCGACGCTGGTTTCGACCAACAACAAATCAACCCCACCTTGGATCAAGGCGGTGGCTTGCTCATAAAAGGTATCGCTGAGCTGCTGGAAGGTCACATCGCTCAAGGCAGGGTCATTGGAGGACGGTAACTTACCGGTCGGTCCAATCGAGCCGGCCACGTAGCGGGCCCGACCATCTTTGGCTTCGTACTCGTCGGCCACACCACGGGCCAAACGGGCCGCAGCGATATTGACTTCGGCGACCCGTTCGCCCAGGCCCCATTCTTCGAGACGGGGACGGGTGCTCTGGAAGGTACAGGTTTCGAGCACATCGCTGCCTGCCTCCATAAAGCTGCGGTGAATGTTGCCGATCACGTCGGGACGGGTGATGACCAAATAATCGCGGCTGCCAAAGGTGCTTTCGCCGCCGTAATCTTCGGCAGTCAAATCATAATCATCAATGCTGGTGCCCATGGCACCGTCATATATCAACACGCGACTTTTCAATGCGTCGAGGTAACTAAGTCGTGTCATCATCTTCCTTTACTACAAAATAGTGCCATACGTTCCATTTATCCATACATTATGTAATCATACTACGTACCCTAGCATTTGCGCAACATTTTTTGTGAAAAAAACCAATTCTTCATTGAATTTCATGTATTCCACTATTGAAAAATGCGTGGGGCGCGACGTGAACCGCCAGATCACCGGCGCGCAGGGTCACATCACCACTGATGGTCACATCAGCGGCAAAGGTAATATCGCCGTCGACCTGCAAGGCGGTACAGTCGTGCAGGCGGGGAATGCCCGGTGCAAAGCGCGCTTCGAAGTCGGCGATGACGCGGTAGAAACGTTGGTCGAGGTGGATGGTGGGCAGAGGGCGGTCGTCGACGGCCACCACATGGTAGTGCTCATTGACCATAAAGCGGTCAGAGCGGAGCAACAACAAATCCTGGCAGTTTTTGACCGGCATAAAGCGCTGACGGGGTACGGCGACGGCTTGGGCGCCGGCGATAAGTCCGATGGCAGCCCCCATGGCGCTTTCGAGTTGGATGACGGCGGGGGAGGCGGCGTCACGCACATCGACTGTTTTGCGATTGACGATGATGGGCAACGGCAAAAAGCCACCGTAGTGGGCCAGCAAATCGCGCAACGGGCGCAACGCCAACCAGACGTTGTTGGTATTGAAGTAGCGATGGCGGCTGATGTCTTGGAAGGCCGGCATATCGTCACTAGGGCACTGGGCACTTTCGCGCAATACCAAGCGCCCATCGCTGGTTTTGGCCAGATGGCCCCCTTTGCGATCGGCATCGGTACGGGCGGTGACTTCCATCAAAAAGGGAATCTGGTGGCTGGCAATATAGCCGAGGATACGCAAATCGGGGGTGGCACCGAGGTTATCGATATTGGCCGAAAAGAGGTATTCGTAGCCGTCAGCCAGCAATTGGTCGAGGGCGCCGCTACTCCACAGTACGCGGTAGAGTTCGCCATGGCCGGGGGGGCACCATTCGAGGGCGGGGTGGTCGGGCCATTCGATAGGTTGCAAGTTATCGGCGCGCACTTTAGGGACGCGACCTTGGAGTAGGTAGTGGCCGGCGATATCGGGGTAGTTGGCCAGCAGGGCGCGGGTATCGGCGTCGGTGGCGAAGCTATTCATAAACAGCAACGGCAAGGGAATACCGGTTTGGCGCATCAGTTGGCGGTGTTGTTTGGCGACGATATCAAGGAAGGTATCGCCATCACGCACCAGTAGGAGTGATTTGGCTTGCTCAAGGCCCATGCCGGTGCCTAGGCCGCCGTTGAGGCGGAGCACGACGGTGCGGGCCAGGGCTTGTTGGCCAGCAGGCAGGTAGTGGTCGAGGTCGGCGAGCTGGGGCAAATCGGTGACGGGGGCGATGGAGGCTTCGGGCATCATGCCGGTGGCGCCGCTGGCCAATTGGGCATAGGCATCACGAAAGGCGGCAATCGCGGCAGGGTCGAGGTGGTCGGCCTGCATTTTGGCCACAAAATCGGTAATCGACATACCGGCAATACTCCAAATAGTGCATTATTGTGCAGTATAGCATGTGCGATTTCATCTCGCCCCTTTGGGGCGTAAGCCCATTCATAATATGCTCAGCCCCAAAGGGGCGTTATGGTATAACCGAGGACGATCTCTATAATCGAATACCCAGGGCGTTGCCCTGGGCGATCTCAGCGCGCCCCTTCAGGGC
>CAISXI010000378.1 GCA_903889425.1 uncultured Roseiflexaceae bacterium
ACTCAGACTATTCGGTCAGTGACGACAATCGTAGGCACTAATACACGTAGACTTGGATGTGATATACCCAAACGTTCAGCATTTACAACGGGCAATCTCTGTCACATATCGTGACCGAGATTGCCCGTTCGCTGGTACATCGTGGGATAGCTGGAGTGCTTATCCTGTCACGCTCATACTGGTGGCTACATTCATCACAAAGGTCACTTGCACGCTCGCCCCCACCACCAAATTACCATTAATGGCTTCGCCACCGAGGCGGGCGTTGCGGGGTGTGGCCTCGGTGGTGATTTGATAGCTGACGTCGACCATGATGGTGCCATGAATACTAATCGTTTGAATCGCCAAAATCGTGGCGGTGCGGGTGCCTGCCATAATCATCAAAGACCTGCTTTCGTTTATTGATCAAATACAAAACGTTGGATTGCGGCGGCCACCGCCCCTGCTTCGGCCAATGGACCGACCCAATTGGCGACGGCCTTGACGGTGGCGTGGGCGTTGGCGGGAGCCACGCCGATGCGGGCCGCCTGTACCATCGCCAAATCGGCTTCGGCATCTCCAATCGCCAACACATCGTGCCAATCAAGCCCCCGTTGCTGGCACCACGCTAGCAGGGCGGCTTCTTTGGTGGCGGTTGGTGTGGTGATTACGGCGTCTTCGAGCACACCGTCTCGATTAAAATGCTTGGCGATGCGCAAGGGCAGATGGGCGATGGCTGCTTCGAGGGCATGCACATGATGCGCTTCGGCGACGATAATCCGGGTAATGGCGTGCTGTTGACTGACGCTGGTGGCGTTTTCGGCATGATGGGTGTCGGGGTCAAACGACGACAATTCTTTAATTGCACCCGCCGTGGCATAGTTGGTACCGGTACTGGTGAGTAGTAGCGGAATCGCGTGCTGATCGGCTGTTTGGGCGATGATGTGCATGATGTCAGTGGGAATGGCGATGGCGGCCACGCATTGTCCCGTGGCATCGTAGGTGGTTGCGCCCCCTTCGCAAATCAACGGGCAGGCAAAATCGAGCTGGTCGGCGATTTCTTTGGCCGACGAATATTTGCGCACCGTCGCGAGCACCACATGGATGCCCTGTTGGTGGGCGGCGGCTAGGGCCGCACGGTTTTGTGGGGGCAAGTGCCCCCGCCAAATTAAGGTACTGTCGATATCGCTGACAATCAGGCGAATAGCGTTGTTGTTCATGCGCCCCACTCAGCGTTTTGTTCGACACCATACCCATTGCTCCGGAGTGTCTCGATCACCGTCTGACCATGCATCATGTCACGCACCTCGAGGATGAGTTCGATGCCGACGCGGTCGATGGGCACGAGCCAGGTGGCACGGCGATGGAAAATATCAACCACATTCGCCCCACTATCCGCCACCACCCGCAACAGCGGCGCCAAATTGCCGGGGCGGTCGGCCACCAACACTTTGAGCATCAGGTAGCGCCCTTGTTTGACTAGGACTTGCTCGATGACGCGCGTCAAAAAATTGGGATCAATGTTGCCACCACAGAGTAAATTACACACCACGTCATTCGGTGATAACGGAATCAGCCCTGCCATCAAGGCAGCCAGTCCTGCCGCACCGGCCCCTTCGACCACTAGGTGGAGTGAGCGAGCAGCATGGGTGATGGCCGCAGCGATTTGGTCATCATCGACGGTGACCACGTCATCAACCACCTGATTGATGATGGCGAGGGTCAATTCCCCCGGTTGCTTGACTGCAATGCCATCGGCAATGGTGCGCACGCTGTCGACCCGC
>CAISXI010000379.1 GCA_903889425.1 uncultured Roseiflexaceae bacterium
ATGCGGGGCGACGATTTGGTTGTCGATACCCAAAACCCTGCTGAGCCATTGCCGGGCACATCGCAAGCCCCCACAAGCATTGCCATCAGCAAGCACTTCCCACTGGGCACCCAAGGCAATGTATCGGTACATGCGGCAACTGTTGACCCTGATTGTGAATTGTCTGAAGGCTTGCAGACGGTCAATCTCCGCAATCTGATGAATCATCCCGGCATCCGTCAAGAAGTCATCATGGCGGGGAGCTACGCCAAGGAATTGATTGAATTCCAAACCATGACCAAGTATTGTAGTCGCTGTGCCGCGCCCTATCGCGCCATCCCCAATACGTGGGGGTTGCGCTGTGACCCCTGCAAACACGAAGTATTCCCGCCGGTCAGCCCGGCCATCATCGTGCTCATCCACGACGGTGATCGCGTGTTGCTGACCACCAAGGTCGGCTGGGGCAATCGTTATAGTCTGGTAGCAGGGTTTTCTGAGCCAGGCGAAAGCTTTGAAGCGTGTGTGGCCCGGGAAGTGCGTGAAGAAGTGGGCGTCGAAGTAAGCACGATTCGGTATGTGGGGAGTCAATGTTGGCCCTTCCCGCACCAAGTAATGGTGGGCTTTTTGGCGCAATACAAGAGTGGCGACATCCACATGGATGCCGAAGAATTGGCCGACGCCAAGTGGTTCGACCGCGATGCCATGCCGGCCATCCCACCATCAACGGCGATTTCGGGCCAGATCCTTGATATTTGGTTGCATGGTGATGCCCAAAAGGATATGATTGTGGGCTTCGATTACCAAGATTATCGGTAATTTTTGATTAAAACGACAGTTTACAGAGAAATATCAGTAAATTCTTATGGATTTCTTATATTTCTGCCAATACACTGTGGTATAGTATGAACATCGAGTGATGATTGCGACGGTTATCACAATGACATGCAAATGTCCGCCAAGCTACACGTCGCCCCCTAACACCTCCCGAGGCAACTCGGTATCTTCATCCTAGTGGGCGGTTGAGCTTTGCTCCCGCCCACTCCCCTTTTTTCCTGCATTTTTCGTATTCGACAATGATGCGTTGTTGACTGTTGCTTTTGTGGCAATATATGGCATGTCTGTGCACATCGGGTATGGATGTGGTTTGCGTCGAGGGACGGTATTTACAGATAGAAAATGTGTTCTATGTTACAATTTAGGGTACATATAAAAAGTGAGGTTTGCCATAGCGATATGCGTGGGTAGGTGATTACGCAAACGGGACTTTAGCAGAGCAAGGAGCAAGCGTGTTACGCGAATTTCGTACGGGGAATGAATATCCATATAATCGGAGCACGGCGGTACGGTGGGTCTTTTCGCATGTAATGCGCTACCCATGGTTACCGATTGGGTTTATCGTACTCGCATTAATCGCAATTAGTGCCTTTACGTATACATCATTTCAAATCCAACAGGCATTTCAAGTTATTGAATCAAAAGGCACGGTCGATCAACTATTGCTTGTGTCGTTAGGTTTGCTTGGGTTGCGGGCGGCATTTGCGGTGGTTGACATGATCAACACCGTGATTCGGGAGTTTTTGGCATCGCGCATGGAGCGTGACGCCCGTGAAGAGCTCTATATCAGTTTGCTGAGCAAAAGCCAAACCTTCCATAATCGCCAACGAGTGGGTGATTTGATGGCTGCGGCTACCGGTGATGTGTCGCAGCTCAATTTGATGATTTCGCCAGGGGTGAGTCTGATTATCGAAGCGCTCACCCAGTTGATTACCCCGCTCGTGGCCATTGCCGCCTTGAATCCGGCGTTATTGCCGGTGCCAGTGGTGTTTGTGGCATCGTTGATTTGGGGTTTGATTCGTTACAACAAAAAACTCGGTCCGGTGGCAGGGGCATTGCGTGGTCAATATGGGCAAGTCAGTGCCACCTTGTCTGAAGCCATCCAAGGTATCGAAGTGGTCAAAGCCACCGCTCGCGAGCAATTCGAAGGTGAGCGGTTCAAGCGTGAATCACAGCGCTACCGCGATTTGTTTGTGCAAGAAGGCGAAATCCAAGCGCGCTACTTGCCCTTACTGTTTTATGGCTTGTTGATTGGCTTGTCATACGGCTATGCCATGTGGTTGCGCCAGGCTGGGGTGATTGACACCGGTAGTGTGGTGGCATTTATGACGCTGATTACCTTGTTTCAATTCCCTACGTTTATTTCGTTGTTTATGTTTGCCTTGGTGCAATTTGGTTTGGCCGGTGCCAACCGCATCCTCAAAATTATCAATACCGAAACCGAAATGGACGAAAACCCAGTAGGTGAGTCACATCAAGTACGGGGTGAAATCAGCTTCGACAATGTGTCGTTTGGGTATGGTGACAGCAATATCGTAACAGATATCAGTTTCGTGGCTAATCCTGGTGAAACCATTGCCATTGTCGGTCAGACGGGTTCTGGCAAAACTACCTTGACGCGCTTGGTGAATCGCACGTACGACACCACTACCGGTGCGGTGTCGATTGACGGCGTGGATGTACGCCGTTGGAATCTCGATTCCTTGCGTTCACAGATTTCGATGATCGAACAAGACATCTTTTTGTTTTCCAAAACGATTGCCGAAAATATTGCCTTTGGCGCCCGTGGTGACGTGCCACGTGAGCGCATTGAATGGGCAGCCCAACAAGCACAGGCCCACGACTTCATCAAATCATTCCCCGAAGGGTATGACACGATGGTGGGCGAGCGGGGCGTGACATTGTCGGGTGGGCAACGGCAACGGATTGCGATTGCCCGGGCTTTTTTGACTGACCCACGCATCTTGATTCTCGATGACTCAACCAGTGCCATCGATAGCGCGACTGAGGATCAAATCCAACGGGCCATGCGTGAAGTGCTCAAGGGGCGTACGACGTTGTTGATTACCCACCGCTTGGCACAGATTCGCTGGGCCGACCGGATTGTGGTTATCCGCCGTGGGCGAATCGAAGCCCAAGGGTCACACGAAGAATTAATGCAACACAGTGAATCATATCGGCGTATTTTTGCGCGCGACGACCACAATACGGCGTCAGCGTAGGAGAAGATAATCATGGGTTTTGTGCTCGATGGGTTAGATGCAGAGTCATACGATCGTCAGTATACTGACGGTGAATTAATTCGGCGGATTACGGCCTACTTCCGCCCGCATGTCAAATCAATGGTATTGGTGTCGATTGCCACCGCGATTGGCTCAAGCTTCCCCGCAATCACGGCAATCATGATTTCGCGCGGGATTGACGATGCGGCCTCGGGGTCGTTGACCAAAGTAATGATGTGGGCCGGCATCATTACCCTGCTCGGAGTTTTGGGGTGGGTGGTGAGTTACATCCGCCAGCGCTATACGGCGATGTCGGTGGGTGACGTGGTGCTCAAGGTGCGCCAAGACGCCATGGATGCGGTACTCGCACGTGATATGTCGTTTTATGACGAATTTGCCTCAGGCAAAGTGGTCAGTCGGGTGTTGTCTGACACGCAGGATTTTTCGGCCGTAGTCACCCTCACCATCGAGTTGATTAGCCAGGTAATGTTGGTGGCGGTGGTGACGGCAGCGCTCTTTTTTGTGAATCCTACATTGGCATGGATTACCTTGGCTGTCTCGCCATTGGTGATTATTGCAGCCTTGGCATTCCGGCATATTGCCCGCAAAGCTACCCAACAGTCACAACGGGCCAGTGCATTGGTCAATAGTGCGGTTTCTGAAACCGTCAGCGGGATTGGTGTGGCCAAAAGCTTCCGGCGTGAAGCGTTGATCTATAGTGAATTCCGCGAGACCAATTTGATGCAGTACGGCATCAAAGTGCGCCAGAGCATTATTTTCGGGTCGATTTGGCCAGTCCTCAATATTATTTCGGGGTTGGCGTTGGTGGTTTTGGTTTATTTTGGTGGCAAAATTGCCATCGAAACCCCTGACCAATTGTCACCCGGTGATTGGTTCTTGTTTATTCAAAGCGTCGCGCTGTTCTTTTTCCCATTGACGAGTATTGCGTCGTTTTGGAGCCAGTTCCAATTGGGGTTGGCCGCCAGCGAACGCGTATTTGCCTTGATGGACGCCGAAGCGCGGGTCGTGCAAACCAAGAGTTTGCCCGTAGAACAGATGCATGGCGAGGTGATTTTCAAGAATGTGCAGTTTGCCTACAACCCCGAGAGCGTGGTGTTGCGCAATTTCAATTTGCACATCAAACCCGGTGAAAAAATCGCCATTGTGGGGCATACTGGTGCCGGCAAATCGAGCTTGGTAAAGCTGCTGTTGCGCTTCTATGAATTTCAATCAGGGCAGATTTTGATTGACGGTCAAGATATCCGTGAACTTGATTTGGTGGCGTATCGCACGCATACGGGCTTAGTACCACAGGTGCCGTTCTTGTTTTCGGGGAACGTAATGGAAAACATCCGCTACGGGCGCCCAGAAGCCAGTGATGACGAAGTACTCAAAGCGGCGCAGACTCTTGATAATGGTGACTGGATCAAAGACTTGCCCGATGGCTTGACCACAGACGTGGGCGAGCGTGGGAGCCGGTTGTCGTTGGGGCAACGACAGTTGGTGGCGTTGGCGCGGGTATTGTTGCGCAATCCATCGATTGTCTTCCTTGAGGAAGCCCGCGCGAGGATTGATCCATTTACCGAGCATCAGA
>CAISXI010000380.1 GCA_903889425.1 uncultured Roseiflexaceae bacterium
GGATGGTGATGTCAGTGAGCGCGTTTGCATTGTCGAACGCGTAATTCCCGATGGATGTGAGTTGGCTGCCAGTTGCGAAGGTAACTGTTGTGAGGCTGTTTGCTTCAAGAAATGCGCTCTCACCGATGGATGTGACCTCTGCCGGAATGGTCGCTGTGCCAGTACAACTATCGTGATTGGTGACGACGTTGTCTGTGATAGTGAACGTGCCACTAATCGAGCATGCTTCAGTCGTCGTGGCTGCCTGTGCCACCATACCATTTAACCCAAATAACATCATACTAATCAGGAGTAGCGTCAACATTCGGTAGTGCATGTTTTTCCTTGCAATGACAACGATTTAATATTTATGCCAATTAAAAAGTGGTATATAAACCGCCTTCCTGTATTGTACTATTTTTTATATATAAATGTAAGTGTCGTCCTATGTCAGCAAATTTTTTGAGAATCACTTTTTTACTTTTTAAAATCACCTCACAATATCATCGGTAAAAGTGATATTGGCACGCGTTGATTGTGCGTAGACTCGATCTTCAATTACTGTCGCTGGGGGGATATTTTTGTGTTTTTTGGCGGGGAAATACCCACAAAAATCCCCCCCACTACGCAATTGCACGGTGAGGGGGATCGTGGGAACGATTTAGGCTTTGGCTTCGCGGGTACGCACCAATTCGGGCTCAGCGGCATTGGCCGTCGCCACCACTTCACCACGGTTGACGGCTGCCAACCCGACCACCAGGTCGTCGGCAAGACCGAGGATGATGGCGCCACCGATGAGTTTGATGTCGCTGACGCGGATGGCTTTGTCGAACATGTCGAGGCCACTGACGTCAACCACGATTTCGGTGGGCAAATTGCCGGGCAAGGCGCGCACGCGCAAGGTAGTGACATTGTTGAAAATAGCATCGCCACGCACAACCAACGGTGATACACCCTTCATGTGCACGGGCACATCGACTTCGACCGTCTCGCTCATGTCGACGGCGTGGAAGTCGACGTGAATGATGGCACGGCTGACCGGGTGGCGTTGGAAGCTGTGGATAAAGGCGGCAATCGGTTCTTCACCGGCGATGTTGAGGGTGACCAACGACGTTTTGCCGGCAGCCTTCATGACTGGGGCAAAGGCGCGAGCATCGGTTTGGATGGTGATAGGAGCCAAATGCTTGCCGTATACGGTGGCAGGCAATACGCCGGTTTTGCGCAAATTGTTGACTTTTTTGCCGATTACGGTGCGCTTGGTCAAATTGAGTTCGATAGCCATGTTGACAACTCCTCTTTGTGTCAGTACCTTCGCATGTGCTGCTACGGGACAACCCCGGCACGAGGGTTAATTCTACCACAAATTTTAGGCAATAGGAAATGTAGGATTGCACCACGTGTCGGTGTACACGAGCCCTGCGCCTACTATAGACCTCATGCCTGCTGATTCACGAACATGCGCCCCACGCATTTTTTGCCAAAAGAATAAAATCAAAAAAGACGACGTGATTTAGTACTGATAGGGCTGGATCGCGAAGGTAACGTCGTTGTGTCAAGAATTGTGGTTATCATAGGTCACCCCATGTTGAGCATCATATTCGGCTACCCGTGCCTCGACGAGGGCTTGGCGTTTGGCACGTTTTGCGTTGACCCACGCCACTGGATCATCGATATGATCATCGATTAACTGAATCGGTGGCATTGATTCGATCAAGCGCACAAGGTTTTGTCCCCAGGATAATTGATTGTCACTTGCATCATCTGGCGTGGCATCGTGCAACAGGCGCGCGATGAGCGTGGCCCGTTGGTCGGGTGGCAACGCAGTTATTTGGGCATAGAGTTCATCAATAGTAGTCATTATTTGTTCCTAACCAACGCAACGATGGATGTATGCTGAGTATAGATAAAAACACGAAAAATGTAAATAGTTTCGCCTACGTCATCACGGCAAATCCGGCGCTTTATGGGGCGCCACCCGCAGGGTGCCGTCGGCGGTGCAGGTCACGAGTCCGGGGGGGCCACCTCTGACTTTGCGCACGCCGCTACGCCGACAATAATCGATGTCAACCGCCAGCTCGTTGCGTGATTTGCTGTGATAGGCGGCGAGGGCTGCCGCTTGGCGCATCACGTCGGGTGGCACTGGGCGGCCTTGGGTTTTAATGATGACGTGGCCGCCAGGCATACCGCGGGCGTGCAACCAGATGTCTTGGGATTCGCCGATGGTAAAGGTCACCAGTTGGTTTTGGTAGGCGTTGCGCCCACAATAGACGATGAAATTGTCGAAACTATACCGCAACGGTGGCAACGGTTTGACGCGGGCTTGGCGGGGCACATCGGCAGCCCGCACCCAGCCGGCATTGAGGGCGTCACGGGCGACGGATTCGATGGCTTCGAAGCTCTCGGCCAAATCGAGGAAGGTCAATGTCTCGTCGATGCCGGCTAGTTCGTCCGTGGCTTTTTGGATGCGTTCGGGCAAGCCGGCGAGAGCTGATTTGGCCTTGTCGTACTGCTTAAAGCGCTCTTGGGCTTGGAGCGACGGGGGCACGTGGGGTGTCAGGCTAATCGTTTGCCCTTCGAC
>CAISXI010000381.1 GCA_903889425.1 uncultured Roseiflexaceae bacterium
ACACACGCGGCCAGGCCGATGCCTTGATCATGCCAATTCCCCCAATTGTTGGAGTTGACTGCGGAACCATGGAATGGTGCGTTGCAATCCTTCTTGGACCGACACTTGTGGCTCCCAGCCCAGAATCGTCCGCGCGCGGGTGATATCGGGTTGGCGCACCTGTGGGTCATCTTGGGTGCGCATATCTTTGCGGATAATTCCCGCCGCATTGCCGGTGAGTTCATTAATGATTTGGGCAAATTCTTCGATGGTGCGCTCTTGGGGGTTACCAATGTTAACCGGCTCAGCAAAATCACTCTGGAGCAGGCGATAGACCCCTTCGACCAAATCATCGACGTATTGGAATGACCGCGTCTGACTGCCGTCACCATATACCGTCAACGGCTCACCCCGCAACGCTTGTTGGATGAAGTTGGGCACTACGCGGCCGTCACGCAAGCGCATCCGCGGTCCGTAGGTGTTAAAAATCCGCACGATGCGGGTTTCGACACCATGAGTACGATGATACGCCATCGCCATTGCTTCGGCGAAACGCTTGGCTTCGTCGTAGACACCCCGTGGCCCGATGGGATTGACGTGGCCGTAGTAGCCTTCGGATTGGGGGTGAATCTGCGGGTCACCGTAGACTTCTGACGTCGACGCCAACAAAAAGCGGGCTTTTTTTTCTTTGGCAAGCCCCAATACTTTGTGCGTCCCAAGTGCCCCTACTTTGAGCGTCTGAATCGGTAATTCGAGGTAATCGACCGGCGAGGCAGGTGAAGCGAAATGCAACACGGCATCGAGCGGACCATCGATATAGATGTAATCGGTCACATCGTGCTTCATAAACCGGAAGCGTTCGTGACCAAACAAATGACCAATGTTGTCGGCACTGCCCGTAATCAAGTTGTCCATGGCAATGACAGTGTGCCCCTCGGCCAAAAAGCGTTCGCTTAAATGTGAACCGAGAAACCCCGCACCACCAGTAATTAATACACGCATTACATTCAACCTTTATGTCAAATTACACACTTCTGTCGCACCTTATACCCTATGGAAGCCAGCCTAATAGGCTCCTCGTCCCGACAACACGGTGGGAATTGTCTGCGCCACAATGCGCAAATCCATCAGCAACGACCAATGTTCGACGTAATAAATATCGAGGCGCACCATTTCTTCGAATGTCGTATCACTGCGCCCCGACACTTGCCACAACCCAGTCAAGCCCGGTTTGGCGGCCAAGCGGCGCAAATGCCACGCTTGATAGCGGGCTACTTCGTCGGGGGTGGCGGGGCGTGGGCCCACCCAGCTCATTTCGCCCCGGGCGATATTCCACAACTGGGGCAATTCATCGAGGCTGGTGCGGCGCAACAATTGTCCTACCCGGGTACGCCGGGGATCGTTGCGGATTTTGAAAATCGGGCCATCGGCTTCGTTTTGGGTGATGAGTTCAGCTTTGCGGGCCTCGGCGTCTTCGACCATGGTCCGGAATTTATAGACCTTGAAGTGACGTCCGTTGGCACCGACTCGTGTTTGCGCAAAAACAATCGACCCGGGTGAGTCGATTTTGATAGCGATGGCGATAATTGCGGATAACAACAACACAAAAGGGCTGATCACAATCGTCAACACCAAATCCAAGGCACGCTTCATAATCATATTGAGGCCTTGAATCGAAACGTCACGCAAACCAATCAATGGTAAACCATCAAATTCACCGATATCGACCTTATCAAAACTCAGCTCAAATAAATCGGGAACCATGCGGAAATCGACATTGGACTGCCGACAGGTATCGATGATTTGCGGTAAGCGATGGTGTTCAAAAAACGGCAAGGCAATAATCACATGATCAACGGCATGGTCACGGAGTACATCTGCGAGCCCGGCAATCGTACCCAAATGATGGAAGTGCAATGGTTGGGCCGAGTTTTCGTTGCCACTCTCGTCGCGGTCAGCCACATAGCCCACCAAGGTATACCCGAGATGGGGACGAGCCACCACACCCGCCATCACCGAATGGCTGATATCGCTATCACCGATGACGAGATAGCGCTCGCGGTCGAGTCCGCGCGACCAACGCAAGCGACGCACCAACACGATGACCAATCGCACAATACTCAGCGACACCATCACCAATACAAAGGCAAAGGCAATCACCAAGCGCGAGTAATAGAGCGGACGATACGAAAAGACCACGATGACCAACAAGGCCGCCGCAGTCGTCGTACTATTAAAAATAATCCGCAGGTTAGCCGTCCAACCTGCATTGGTGGGCAAACGATACATACCACGAATGGCAAATTGGACTTGGACAAGTAATAGCAACAGCACGCCAATTGGCGCGAAGGCGCTCCACGAGACGTAAAACTCGCTCGGCACCTCGCGCACTAACGCACCAACCATCCCAGGCCAAACCACAAGATACCGCAACGCATATGCCATGCCCATACTCGCCAAAATGACAATGCTATCGAGGGCAAAAAACAACATCCACGACGCATTTCCACGCGCCACCGGAGGTGATTTGATTGCAGGAGATGGTTGTACCACGCCGGGCTCCTTCATATTAGCCCATCATGTGCCACGCCTATGGCACATAATCCTCTGTCCACACCAGCGAGGCTTTTTCGATATAGACGGTTTGCCCAATCTCGATGCCTTGTTTGAGCAACTCTGTACTAATCCCGGTAGCTTCGAGCACACGTTGCAAGCGTCCGAGTGATTCAGACTGGGCAAAATTGGTCATCGACACGAGGCGCTCAATTCGGCGCCCACGCACCCGCCAACCATGGGTCACTGCTTCTACCGTAAAGCGATAATCGAGCTCTGTCGATACCGGCCATTCCAAGGTTTCGACCCGCGGTGTGCGGTCGAAATCAAGCGGATTGGCATCGAGGATCAAGGCAGCCTTGCGAATCAACGGTTCGATACCGGCACGTGTGGCTGCGGAAATCTCGAAGACTTCACGCCCTTCGGCCACAAATCGTGCTTTGTATTCTTCGATAAAAATCGTCGCATCAGGAAGATCGCATTTATTGAGCACAATCAATTGCGGACGTTCGGCTAATTCGGGACGATACAACCGCAATTCTTCGTTGATTTTGCAATAATCTTGCCACGGGTCACGCCCATCGACTGCCGCCACGTCGATGACGTGGAGCAACACACGGGTGCGTTCGACATGCCGCAAGAAACTATGACCCAAGCCCACACCACGGTGGGCGCCTTCGACCAAGCCAGGAATGTCGGCCACGACGAAGGTTTCTTCGCCATACGACACCACACCCAAATTGGGCTTCAGGGTCGTAAATGGGTAGGCGGCGATTTTGGGGCGGGCGGCACTCATAGAGGCAATCAATGACGATTTACCCGCATTGGGGAAGCCCACTAGACCAACATCAGCCAGGAGCTTCAACTCGAGGTTGATTTCGAGCTTCTGACCAGGCTCGCCCAATTCGGCGATACGCGGGGCTTGATTGGTGGACGTCGTAAAGTGCAAATTGCCAAGGCCACCTTTGCCACCGCGCGAAGCCAACAAGCGTTGGCCATGCGCCACCAAGTCGACCGTACACGACACACCATCGATGGTAGCCTGTACTTGGGTGCCAGGCGGGACTTTGATGGTTACATCGCGACCATCGGCACCATGTCGGCGGGCGGTACCGCCGTTGCTACCCGACACCGCTTCGAAGCGGTTTTTTTCGCGGAATTGCAACAACGTGTTGATACTTGCATCCGCCAACAAATAGATATGACCACCGCGGCCACCATCGCCGCCATCAGGGCCACCGTGTGGCACGTACTTCTCGCGACGCATCGTCGCCATTCCATCGCCACCGGTCCCGGCCTGCAGGAAGATGGTTGCTTGATCGTAAAAGTCACCCGACATACCCACCACTTATTTCGATAAAAATGCCAGCGCAGACGGCGCTGGCATAAAAGGCACCGAACAGACGGCCCCGCCGCCATAACAATCAACTTACGACTTGGGTTCTTCCTTGGTTTCAGCCGGTTTATCGTCTTCTTTGACGGCGGTACGGAAGGATTTAATGCTCCCACCCAACGCCGCGGCGATACCGGTAATCCGACTGGCACCAAACAACAAAATGATAATCACCAAAATTATCAATAACTCAGGTACGCCAAGTTGCATGATATAGCTCCTTCACACTTGACCAAAAATCAACAATCACACGGCTATTATACCCTACCAGGCGTGCATGTCAACGCCGAGCCACCAAACGATAGACTATGAAGATAACCACCACAATAATTATCACCTCAGGGATACCAATTTTCATAAATACTCCACTATACCATGCTAACGCCGTGCAACCGCTTTATAAACCGCTAACGTCCGCCGGGCGGTTTCTTCCCACGAAAAACGCGCCGCTTGCACTGGCCCACGCGCTGATAAATCTTCACGTAACGCCGCATCACTCAGCACTTGACGCATCGCCAGCGCCCAGCCATCGACATCGTGTGGGTCGACTTGGTACCCCGCATCGCCCGTCACTTCAGGCAGACAGCTGGCATTGCTGACAATCACCGGGGTGCCACAGGCCATCGCTTCGAGTGGCGGCATCCCAAAGCCTTCGTACAACGATGGGAAGACAAACGCCGTGGCGGCCCCGTACCACAAATGTTGCTCTTCTTGGGGGATATACCCCACAAACCGCAATTTGTCACCTAGATTCAAGCGCTCTGCTTGCGCCAAAATCGGCTCGTACAACCAACCTTTGCCACCACCAATCAACAACGGTGCGTCGACTTCGTGGGCGATTTGGGCATAGGCATCGAGCAAACGGGGGATGTTTTTGCGGGGCTCGAGGGTGCCCAAATAAAACAAATAGCGCTCGGGTAAACCGTTGCGCTGCCGGAAGGCCGCCAGCTCAGCCGGCGCCGATGGCCGAAAACGGTCATCACAGGCGTCATACGTCACCGTCACCCGCTCTGCCGGCACCTTGAGGTGGGTCACAATCTCTTGTTTGGCGTATTCTGACACCGTAAACAGATGCGCCGCCCGTTTGGCCGAGACTTCAATCGCCCAGCGGGTATACATCCGGTTAATCCGTCGAAATGTCTGAGGGAATAACATCGCGCTCAAATCATGGATGGTCACCACTGACGGCACCCCTGCCAACAACGGCATCACATTGAGTACTCCGTGATAGACATCAACCCCGTGCGCCGCCAACAACGGCGGTGCAAGGAGCTGCTCCCAGGGAATCCGTACTCGTGGGTTAATCGTTGGCAACAGGCTGGGTCGTACCCTAAAGTTGGCCGGCAAGCCGAGTGCTGCGGCATCGACACCCCGGGTGGTATAGACGGTATAGCGGTTGGTGGTATCTATCTTGCCGAGATGCTCGAGTAATGATTCGACATAGTGCGATACCCCTGCCCGGCGGAAGTTTGCGGTGTGCGCCAATAGATGCGCATTGATTGCCACATGCATCGTTTTTGCCCCTATGGTAGCGTGGTTGGCAATGGTTGGAATTGCGCAATCGGACCAATCGTTTGGTACGGCCAATAGACCACCCAGGCCTGCCCAATCACCCGATCAAACGGCAAGCCACCCCATTCACGTGAGTCGCTACTGTTTTCACGATTATCTCCCAACACAAACAAGCTATTGGGGGCCACGGTTACCGGACTTGTGGCACATTCATCACCTTGGTGACAATAGGTCGGTGCCCCTTGCAAATAGGGCTCTACCAATTGCTGCCCATTGACAAACACCATGGCATCGCGGAATTCGATGGTATCGCCAGGCAAGCCAATGACACGCTTGATATAGTCTTTGCTGGGGTCATTGGGGTATTCAAATACCACCACTTCCCCATAGGTAGGCATCCCAATCGGGTATACGACATTGGGTGGTAATTCTTGGCCGAGTGCCCGTTGCGGGGCATTCAAATCAAAGTGCATATTGGCGAGTTTGTTCACCAAAATAAACTGCCCCGAATGCAGATTGGGCTCCATGCTTTGGCCTTCGATGAGAAAGTTTTGCACCACTCCCCGCACCAAAAAAAACAAAATCACTACAAAAATAACCATCTCTGCGAGTTCACGAATATACCGGAGCTCACTCACCGGCTTGGTAGGCAGACTGGCTGTCTGCATGGTGCTTAATTCCAACATTTGGCGATCGGCGTCGCGCTGTTCCCATGGTTGCATAGCTATCTATCCCTTGTGCACGATACTTTTTCTATCATAGCACGATTCATCACCGAAATCTGTCAGATTATCGTTTGACACACGCCATACACCGTGGACGCAATGGTATTTTTTATGATTGTAGTTATCGAAAAATTGTTGCAATTATGCGCTCACCCTACCCGTATACCACATCGTTTTTGGATAAAAATTCATTGATAAAATCGTGCTATAATTTATCATCATTAATATTTACAAAAGAAACGGTTATTATGCGAATCATTGCACTATTATCAATACTTTATGTGGTGCTATTAGTTGCACCATTCCCAGCCATGAGTGCGCCATTACAATCCCCGTTCGACGATTACCCCTACCCAGAAGAAACAGCCACGCGTACGGCAACCAAAACCACCACTGCGTCGAAAACACTCACCCCCTCACGGACAGTCATGCCCTCACAGACATTCACACCGTCACGCACCGTCACATCATCACGCACGGCAACCAAAACCCCCACACCGTTTGTTTATACCACCCGCACCCCCATCGGTACCTTGACAGATACACCGACCGCCAGCGAAACCCCGGCGATTAGTGTCACGCCGAGTACAACCCCCACCGCCACCATTACCCCTGTCAACGCGGTTTGCTTAGACAAACTCAAATACCCCGCTGCCAGCCTCGCCAATTGCGACTTCCGTAATATGGATTTTGGGGCAGCCGGCTATACCAGCCTCAGTTACCGCAACCTGAGTGGCGCTAATCTCAGTGGTGCCAATTTAACTGGCGTGAGCCTCGTGAGTGCCAACCTCAAGGGTGCCAATTTAAGCAATGCCAATTTAACTGGTATCAACGGCTATTTCGCTCTATTCACGAGTGCCAATCTGACCAATGCCACCATTGTCGATGCGTTTTTGTCGCGGGCTGATTTGAGCAAAGCCAACCTCAGCAATGCCCAAATCGACCAGCTCATCTGCCCACAAGCGTGTGTATTTACGGATGCAGTGTTTACCAACACCTATTCGCAAGGCATTGACAACGCCACCCTTTCACCGGCGTATCGCCTCCTCAACGGCAGCATCATTGGTGCCAATGTCGATGCCCACGGCCTCGATTTGGGTGAATCTGATATGACAGGGATGAACCTGAGTGGGATCAACTTCACCGGCGCCAACCTTGCGTATGTCACCCTCGCTAATATCACTTCTGGGCGAATTAGTGGCCGCCCCAGCCTACCGGAAGGGTATGCGTTCGGCAATGGCTCTATTGTGGGGCCGAATCTCTCACTCAAAAACATTGACTTACGCAATGTCGATTTCCAAGGGTTCGATGTCTCACTTGCCAACAGCAATTTAACCGGCGCAGATTTGCGGGGCATGATTTTGGTTGGCAATGATATGCAGGGTAGCACTCTGACTGGGGCCAACCTCACCGGCGCGATTTTGTTTGCTGTCGACCTACAAAACGCCAACCTGAGTCTGAGTAATCTGACAGATGCCGACCTCAGTCAATCTGATCTACGCAATGCCGACATCCGTGGTAGTAATTTGACCCGCACCAACTTTCACAACGATCCGCTGACCGGGGCTAATCTGGCCGGTACAACCCTCAATGGCACCTTGTTTGATGGGGCTGATTTGAGCAATATAAAAATCACCACACCTGCGCTCCTCAATGTATCGTTTATTGCCAGTGACCTCACCAACACCGATTTCGGCACGGCAATCCTCAACAATGTCAACTTCCTGGCTGCCAATCTCGATGGCACCAAACTCCAAGGCACCACGCTCAATGCCGTCAAATCGGGGCAAATCATGGGGGCACCAAACTTGCCGAGTCAATTCGTCAGTGCCGCCGGCTATATTATCGGCCCACGGATCGATTTAACCGATGCCGACCTTAGCGATGCCGACCTCGAATTTGCCAACCTCAGCAATGCCCAATTCATTCGCACCAATTTGACCATGACCAATCTGGCCCATGCCACGCTCAATGGGGCCACGTCTCGTGATATTGTGGGTACTCCTGCTCTACCTGAAGATTATCTGATTGTGAATGGATTCCTAGTTGGCCCCAATGTTGATTTACGACTCACCGATTTGTCGTTCGAAATCCTCTATGGTACAAATTTCACTGGAGCCAATCTGAGCGGCATAAATCTCGCCAATGCCAACCTCACAGACGCCGACTTCAGCAATGCCAATTTGCGCAAAGCAGTCTTGCAAGGCGCTATTTTGACCAACGCTAAATTCTTCAAAACCACCTGCCCCAACGGCACCGTCAGTAGTACCACCTGTGCCACCCAACTCTGGTCGACCCCCACCAACACGCCCACCCGTACCAATACGCCCACCAAAACTAATACCCGCACCCAGACCAATACCCCCACCCGGACCAATACCCGCACCCAGACCAATACTCGTACCCAGACCAATACCCAAACGGCAACACTGACCCGTACCAGCACCCCGACGCGGACTAATACTCCGACTCGGACCAATACCCGCACCCAGACCAACACCCGTACCCAGACTAATACCCGCACCCAAACGAGTACTCGCACCAGTACCCTCACCAGAACTGCAACCAGAACTGCAACTCCCACTACGACACCAAGTGGCGCAACTATCTTTACGTTTAACGAGGAAAATTCGTCAGACTGGACGATTAGTCAAGGCGCTACATCTTTGGGAAGTGATCCCACGTTGTCGTTAACGGTGGGTAGGTTGTACCGCTTTAGTAAGCTGATTAATCCGCACCCGCTATCACTTCGTAATGCAGACTCGACCATATACACTGGTGTGGCTGGATTCCCACTCAACGGCGTACAGTCAGTGGACTTCACCCTGCCGGTTGGTGCACCAAGTACACTCCGCTACATCTGTGACGTCCATTCCAGTATGCAAGGGCTCATCAACGTCGTACCGTAGCCAATGAAGTTATCGAGAGGCACCAAACATCAGAATGAAGTCGGAAGCGTAAAGTCGGCAGGCTGAAGGAACGCGGGGATACGACACCGACGCACATCCGGCACCCGTAGCGTGTAGTGATTAAAAAAATATCTGGG